>NZ_DAIPZF010000020.1:0-61460 GCF_036782355.1 Cypionkella sp. | reverse complement strand
CCCAATGACGATCAACTTCAGATTGCAAAAACGCCGATGACCCGTACGGATTATGGGCTGCCAGAAGAGGCTTTTGTGTTGTGTTGCTTTAACAGCAACTACAAAATCACACCGGCCGAGTTTGACATCTGGATGCGGATTTTATCAAAAATCGAAGGCTCGGTTCTTTGGCTGCTCGAGGGCAACAGCTGGTCGAAAAGGAATCTGTGCTACGAGGCCGAGCAGCGCGGCATTGATCCGGCGCGTTTGGTCTTTGCCGGCAGGATTGCGCATGACGAACACCTTGCCCGCTATCGTTTTGCCGATATTTTTGTCGATAATTTTAATTACAACGCCCATACCACCGGCAGCGAGGCACTTTGGGCGGGTTTGCCAGTTGTGACCAAACAGGGTCAGCAATTTTCAGCGCGGGTCGGTGCCAGTCTTTTGCAAGCGATGGGGCTCTCCGCGTTAATCACATCGACCGAGGCCGAATATGAGGCCCTTATCCTTGCGCTGGCGCGCGATCCGGCGCGGTTAAAGGCACTGCGCCAGCATATTGCTGTATCTCGCCCGACCAGCCCGTTGTTTGACACCAAACGCTATACCCGCAATTTTGAACGCGGGCTTCAATTGGCCTATGATCTGCACCAGCAGGGCAAGCCGCCGCAAGATCTGTGGATCACAGAGCCCGCGCCATAGCCGCAGCCGCCATTGACGCGCGCGCTGTGGTGGTAGAAAAAGCGGCAACCGCAGCCAATGGAACACGCCATGACCCTTCGCCGCCTTGCCCTGATCAGCCTGTTGCCGCTTGTTGCCTGTGCAGCCCCCAGCAGCGAGATGAAGCTTTATCCGCTGCGTGGGCCAATTGCCGAGGCAACGCCTTCGCTTATTATTGATCTGAACGCCAAGGTGACCGAAACCACCTCGGGCACGCTGGCGTTCAAACTGCCACGGCGGGTGAAATGTAAGGGCA
Organism: Cypionkella sp.; assembly: GCF_036782355.1. Lineage (NCBI taxonomy): Bacteria > Pseudomonadati > Pseudomonadota > Alphaproteobacteria > Rhodobacterales > Paracoccaceae > Cypionkella > Cypionkella sp. The sequence continues at coordinate 60,505 of NZ_DAIPZF010000020.1, read as the reverse complement.
CTTGGACCACGGTTTCCCCAAGAGAGACCGCCCGCACCAAGGGGTTTTCCTTAAGCCTGCGCGGCCCAAACGGCAATCTGGATCGCACCACAAAGACGGTGGCAGGCGTGAATGATGGCGAAATCTATGCAGTTTGCAACGATGGCACCCGCATTCAGGGAAATTTCAAGATCGGAAGTGGCACCATCAGCGGCACTGGCAGCGCAACTGACACCAACGGCAATGTCTATAAGTTGTTGTTTTAAAAACAATCTTCACAACGCAAAACGGCGGCTCTGATCGAGCCGCCGTTTTTAGGTCTGAAGCCCCGGCCTTATGAACAGCCGCTGGTGCCGCCGCAGGTGTTACATTTCATGCAGGTGCCGTTGCGCACCAGCGTGTAGTTGCCGCATTCGCCGCAAGGATCGCCCTCGTAGCCCTGCATCTTGGCCTTGACCCGCGCGTCCATGGTGACGGTGCCCGAAGCCAGCGCCGTGCTGCCCGACGACGCCCCCCCGCGCGCGGTTTCAGGGATCAGCATGTTCAGCGTCGAGACCGGATCGGTGCCGTTGGCCAGCGCCTGCACGCCCATCCCGCCTTGCAGCACCACCAATTCTTGCGGCAGACGCTTGCGCAGATAGCCGGTCGAGCTGATCTGTTTCAGCACCTCTAGCCCGCGCGAGGCCGCCATATCGCTCATCTCCGAGATATTGCGCTTGCCCTCTTCTTCGCCGCGCCCCAGATCGTCGAAAGACGCGCCCGTGGGTTTGACATGCGCAAGATCGGTCCGGTCCAGATAAGAAATCGCCAACTCGCGGAAGATGTAATCCAAGATCGAGGTGGCATTTTTCACCGAGTCGTTGCCCTGCACCATGCCCGCAGGTTCAAAGCGGGTGAAGGTAAAGGCCTCGACGAACTCTTCCAGCGGCACGCCATATTGCAGACCCACCGAAACCGCGATGGCAAAGTTGTTCATCATGGCGCGGAAGCCTGCGCCTTCTTTGTGCATGTCGATGAAAATCTCGCCCAGACGACCGTCGCCATATTCGCCGGTGCGCAGATAGACCTTATGGCCGCCGACGATGGCTTTTTGGGTATAGCCCTTGCGCCGCTCGGGCAGTTTTTCGCGGTTGGTGCGGATGATTTCCTTAATGATGATCTTCTCGACGATCTTTTCGGCCAAGACAGCGGCCTTTTCTTGCGCCGATCCGGTCGCCAGCACCTCTTCGGCCTCTTCATCGTCTTCAACCAAGGCCGAGGCCAAGGGCTGCGAAAGCTTTGATCCGTCGCGGTAAAGCGCGTTGGCCTTGATGCCAAGGCTGTGGCTTAACTCATAGGCGGCCAAAGTCTCTTCGATCGTGGCCGAGTTTGGCATGTTGATGGTCTTGGAAATCGCGCCCGAGATGAAGGACTGCGCCGCCGCCATCATATGGATATGGCTTTCCACCGAGAGATAACGCTTGCCGGTCTTGCCACAGGGATTGGCGCAATCGAACACAGAATAGTGTTCTTTCTTCAGGAAGGGCGCGCCTTCAAGGGTCATCGTGCCGCAAACATGGTCATTGGCCGCGTCAATCTGCGCCTTGGTAAAGCCAAGGTGGCGCAGCAGATCAAAGCTGGGGTCCATCAGCTTGGCGGCAGGAATGCCCAAGCTGCCCTTGCAGAAATCCTCACCCAGCGTCCATTGGTTGAACACAAAGCGGATATCAAAGGCCGAAGGCAGCGCTGCTTCGATCTTTTCCAGCTCGCGCGGGCCAAAGCCGTGGCCGATCAGCGCGGTTGGATTGATGGCGGGGCAATTGCCGATGGTGCCATGGCCCACCGCATAGGCAACCATTTCTGCCGCCTGCGATGTGGAATAGCCCAGCTTTTCCAAAGCCGCAGGCACCGATTGGTTGATGATCTTGAAATAGCCGCCGCCCGCCAGTTTCTTGAACTTCACCAGCGCAAAGTCAGGCTCGATGCCGGTGGTGTCACAATCCATCACCAGACCGATGGTGCCGGTGGGCGCGATCACGGTGGTCTGCGCGTTGCGGAAGCCATGCGCCTCGCCAAGGGTCAGCGCCTCGTCCCAAGCCGATTTGGCCAAGGTTATCAGCATCTGGTCAGGGCAGTTGGCCGCATCAAGCGCGACCGGTTTGACGTTCAGCGCCTCGTAGCCTTCGGTCTTGCCGTAAGCTGCGGCACGGTGGTTACGGATCACCCGCATCATATGTGCGGCGTTGCGATCATAGCCCGCAAAGGCTCCCAGCTCGGCCGCAATCTCGGCTGAGGTGGCATAGGTCACGCCGGTCATCAGCGCCGTCAGCGCGCCGCACATCGCACGCCCCTCAACGCTGTCGTAACCATAGCCCATATTCATCAGCAAACCGCCGATATTGGCATAGCCCAGCCCCAGCGTGCGGAAATCAAACGAGCGCTGCGCGATTTCCTGGCTTGGGAATTGCGCCATCATCACCGAGATTTCCAGCGTCACCGTCCACAGCCGCGTGGCATGCATGTAAGAAGCTGCATCGAACTTACCCTCACTGAAAAACGTCAGCAGGTTCATCGAGGCCAAGTTGCACGCAGTGTCATCAAGGAACATATATTCCGAGCAGGGGTTCGACCCGCGGATCGCACCGTCCTCGGGGCAGGTGTGCCAAGCGTTGACGGTATCGTGGAACTGAATGCCCGGATCAGCACAGGCCCATGCCGCGTGGCCAACCTGATCCCAAAGATCGCGCGCCTTGATGGTCTTGGCGGTCTTGCCATCGGTGCGCCGGATCAGCGCCCAATCGGCATCGTCTTTCACCGCTTGCAAGAAAGCATCGGTCACGCGCACCGAGTTGTTCGAGTTTTGCCCCGAAACCGTAGTATAGGCCTCGGAATCCCAATCGACGTCATAGGTGGGGAATTCGATCGAGGTGAAGCCCTGCCGCGCGTATTGCAAGATGCGGTTGGTATAAGTGTCGGGGATCATGGCCTTTTTGGCCGAGCGGATCGCGGCTTTCAGGGCTGCATTCTTGGCCGGATCAACCGAATCCTCGGAGGCGCCATCCCAAGTGCGAATGGCAGTGAAAATCTCGTTCAACCGCAGCTCATGCGCTTTCGAACCAGCAACCAAAGACGCAACCTTTTGCTCTTCGATCACCTTCCAATTCACGAATTCTTCGACATCGGGGTGATCCATGTCGCAGATCACCATCTTGGCCGCGCGCCGCGTGGTGCCGCCCGATTTGATCGCGCCAGCAGCCCGGTCGCCGATTTTCAAAAAGCCCATCAAGCCCGAGGATTTACCACCCCCCGACAGCTTTTCCCCCTCGCCGCGCAGCGACGAGAAATTGGTGCCGGTGCCCGAGCCATATTTGAACAGACGCGCCTCGCGCACCCACAGATCCATAATGCCGCCATCGCCGACCAGATCGTCTTTGACCGATTGGATAAAGCAAGCATGCGGCTGCGGATGCTCATAGGCCGACGACGATTTTGTCAGCTTACCCGTTTGATAATCCACATAATAATGGCCTTGGCTTGGGCCGTCGATGCCGTAGGCCCAATGCAGACCGGTGTTGAACCACTGCGGGCTGTTGGGCGCGGCCATCTGGCGTGCCAGCATAAAGCGCATTTCGTCATAATAGGCGCGCGCATCGGCTTCGGTGCTGAAATAGCCGCCCTTCCAACCCCAATAGGTCCAGGCCCCAGCCAAGCGGTCAAACACCTGCTTGGCAGATGTTTCGCCGACAAAGCGCTCTTCGGCGGGCAGCTTGGCCAATTCGGCCTCATCTGGAACCGAGCGGTGCAAGAATTCGGGCAGGCCCTTTTCCTTGACCTTTTTCGAGACAGCCGGAACCCCTGCCCTGCGGAAATACTTTTGCGCCAACACATCAGAAGCAACTTGGCTCCAGCCTTTGGGCACCTCGACCGCCTCATTGCGGAAAACCACCGTCCCGTCAGGGTTGCGAATTTCCGAAGTCGTGGTCGAAAAAGCGATGTCGCCATAAGCGCCGCCGGTTTCGGTGGTGAATTTCCGCTCGATTTTCATCTGCCTGTCCCTTGTCTTGGCGAGGTTCTGCTTGGCCTCGTCCTGTCCCCGTCTGTCGCGCCGCTTGCAGGTCCCATATCGGGACAACGCTCCCGACATCTCCACCATTGGTGGCGTTTTCTGACCCTTGAAAGCAGGGATGCACACCAAATCTGGTGGATCGTCCCAGCGCTTGCACAACCTGTCGGAAATCCTCGAAACCGGCAACGATTATTTTAGACATATCCACTAGATTTTGTGCTTGACCTAAATTTGGCTCTACAGGTGGCGTGCAGCGTCGGCATCCAACGCCATTGTCTGGCCGCAAAACACCGCCGCACCACAGCCTAGGATTGCAGATAAAATCAAAAGATTTTGGCAGCTTGCGTCAGAGCCTTCACAGACCGTGGCAAGAGCTGCGCCCGCAAAGCCGACGGCGGCGCAGAGCCGCGGCCATACCAAAGCAGCAAAGGCCGCTATACCAAAAAGCATCCTGCCCTTGCCCTGACCCACGAGCTTTGCCGCAAAATTGGGCAGGTTGGTTAACATGGGCCGTGATGAAAAGGCCACATGCGCCGACCCCGAGCCTTGGCCGCGCCGCATTTGGGCGCCCTTAAGCGGCTTGCGGCCGGCTTTGGGCCAGAGATTCGCGCAAAACATCTGGCGGCGCGGCGGGCTTTGGCCTAAAGTTTTAGATCTGGAAACCTGCGGAGCCCAAGGATGTCTGATCTGATTACGCGCGGTGTCGAAAAGGGCCTTCGCATGACCGATCAGCGCAAAGTGGTGGCGCGGGTGATTGCGGCGTCAAAAGATCATCCCGATGTCGAAGAGCTGTTCAGCCGCGCAGCCAAGGTGGACGCGAAGATCTCGTTGGCCACGGTCTATCGCACCGTCAAGCTGTTCGAGGAAAGCGGACTGCTGGAAAAGTTGAAATTTGGCGATGGCCGCGCGCGTTATGAAGATTCATTGCGCGACCATCACGATCATCTGATCGACGTCAATTCAGGCAAAGTCATTGAATTTGTTGATCCTGAAATTGAAGCCTTGCAAGAACGCATCGCTGCGCGGCTGGGATATCGCCTGATCGGCCACCGGCTCGAACTGCTGGGTGTGCCGGTTAAAAAGACCTGACACAGCCCCCAGCGGGCGGCGTGCCCTTGCCTCAGCGGCTTTTGAACAAAGACCCCAAAACGCCCCGCACCAATTGTTGGCCAGCTTTTGACCCCAGACTGCGGGCAAAGCTTTTCGCCAGAGTGGTCCCAATGCTGTCGGACCGGCTTGCAGCGGCTTTGCTGGGTTTGGGGCTGCGCGGCAGGCTCGAAGGCTGATAGCGCCGCGCGTTTTGAAATTCTGGCACGGCGTCTTGGGTTGCGGACGATTGAGCTTGGGCTGCTTCTTGGGCTGCCTGTGCGGCGCGGCGTTGCAAACGCTCGTAAGCACTGTCGCGGTCGATGCTTTGGCGATATTTCGCCCCCATAACCGAGCCCGCGATCAGCTGCGCACGCACGGTCGGATCAATCGGACCCAGTTGCGAGGCAGGCGGACGAATCAACGTGCGCTCGACCACCGAAGGCACGCCCTTGGCTTGCAAAAACGAGGTGACAGCCTCGCCAGTGCCAACATCCCGAATAGCTTCTTCGGTGATAAAATTTGGATTGGGGCGGTAGGTCTGCGCCGCAAGCCTTAGATCTTTTTGGTCTTTTGCGGTAAAAGCGCGCAGAGCATGTTGCACCCGATTGCCCAATTGCCCCAAAATCACATCAGGCACATCGGCAGGGTTTTGGGTGATGAAATAAATCCCTACCCCCTTTGACCGGATCAGCCGCGCCACCTGTTCAACCTTTTGCACCAAGGCTTTTGGCGCATCGTTGAACAAAAGATGCGCCTCGTCGAAAAAGAACACCAGCTTGGGCAGATCAGGATCGCCGATCTCGGGCAGCTGCTCGAAAAGTTCGGACAACAGCCACAAAAGGAAGGTGGCATAAAGCCTTGGGCTGTTCATCAGCTTGTCGGCGGCCAGAATATTGACCATGCCCGCGCCCTGCGCATCGAGCCGCATCAGATCGGCCAGATCAAGGGCAGGTTCGCCAAACATTTGCGCAGCGCCTTGGTTTTCCAGCACCAAAAGCCTGCGCTGAATCGCACCAATCGAGGTGGTCGAGACCAAACCATAGCGCCCCGAAATCTCGCTTGCATGTTCGGCTACAAAACTCAGCAGCGCTTGCAGATCTTTCAGATCCAACAGCGGCAACTGCTCTTCATCCGACAGCCGAAAGGCCACGTTCAGCACGCCCTCTTGCGGCTCGGTCAGCTCTAACAGCCGACTCAGCAACAACGGCCCCATCTCGGCCACTGTGGCGCGGATCGGGTGGCCGTTTTCGCCAAACATATCCCAAAACGTCACCGGAAAGGCGCGGTAGTGCAGATCCAGCCCGATGGTGGCTGCGCGGCTGGTAAAGGCGTCATGCAGCTTGTGCGTCGCGCTGCCAGAAGCGGCAATCCCCGAAAGATCGCCCTTCACATCGGCCATAAACACCGGCACACCAGCGGCAGAGAAACCCTCGGCAAGAATTTGCAATGTAACGGTTTTTCCGGTTCCTGTCGCTCCCGCAATCAGCCCGTGACGGTTGCCATATTTCAGCAAAAGCTCTTGCGCCACACCATATGCCGCACCGCCCCCACCGACAAAAATCCGATCGCTCATCTAAAACCCTTTACTTCACCCGCGCCGTGGATCGCAGCGCTTACCGCAGGCAGAATACAGGCTTGAGCGCGTGTTGCCAGCCCTTCTTGTGTCGGCACGCCCAAAGCCGCAGCCTAACAAAACCCTGTGATTTATCCTGTTGACGGCTTGAAAAAACCTCCTTAAGTTTCCGGTTAGACGTCGGCCAGTCCGACAGGGAGAATACAAAAAACTGGAAAAAGGGTCGGGCAACCGGCCTTTTTTCTTTTTCAGATCAGCAATATTTTGCCCATGCTGGCCGCAGCGCTGTCTCTTTAGCGCCTGACTTGCGATAAGCCGCATGATAACGAGCGCCTTGAACAAGTAAGGAAGACACAGAGATGTCAAAGATGTCAGGATACCGCGGCTTTACCCTTGGTCTTGGGCTGGCCTTGGCGGCGGCATTGCCGATTTTCGCGCAAGAAGCCACGCCCGCGCCCGCAGCCCCCGCGGCCGAGACGTTGAACATGGGCACCCCAGCCGCGCCACCTGCCCCCGTCACCAAAGACACAGCAGCGGTTGGTCAAAGCTATACTTTGGCGCAGTTTGATGCTTGGGAGCAAAATTGCGTCAAGGCAGCTGATGGCAAAGACCCCTGCCAGATGTATCAGTTGCTGAAAGACGCTGACGGCAATGCCGTCGCCGAGTTCAGCATGTTCCCGCTGCCCTCCGGCCAGCAAGCCGCAGCCGGAGCCACGATCATGGTACCGCTGGAAACCCTGTTGACCGCCAATCTGGTGATCGAAGTCGATGGTGGTGTGCCAAAAATCTACCCCTTTACCTTTTGCGCCCAGCCCGGCTGTGTCGCCCGTGTTGGCTTTACCGCTGAAGAGGTCACCCAGTTCAAAAAGGGCGTAAAGGCCGATATGACCATCGTGCCGGCCGTAGACCCGACCAAAAAGGTTGTGCTGAACATCAGCCTCAAGGGCTTTACTGCGGCCTTGGATGCAGTGACGGCGACGCTTGCACCTTAAGATCAACGCAGCTTGCAAAAAGCCCCGCTCAGGTTTGGCGGGGCTTTTTCATATCCGGCGCAGCGCCAAGACCGCATTCAGCCCGCCAAAGGCAAAGGCGTTTGACAGCACCGCCTCGACACGGACCGCGCGGGCCTCGTTTGGCACGACGTCCAGATTGCAATCAGGATCTGCGGTTTCAAAGCCCATCGTCGGGGCGATCACATCTGTTTGCAGCGCCATCAGGCAGGCCAACAGCTCGACCGCGCCAGTGCCGCCGATCAAATGCCCGTGCATGGATTTGGTCGAAGACACCATCAGCCGGTCTGCCTGCGCGCCAAACACCGTGCGAATGGCTGCGGTCTCGGATCGGTCATTCGCCGCCGTGCCGGTGCCATGCGCGTTGATATAGCCGATCTGCTCTGGTGCCAGCCCAGCATCCTTTAGCGCAATCGTCATCGCCCGCGCCGCGCCTTCGGTCGAAGGCATCACGATATCAGAGGCATCCGAGGTCATGCCAAAGCCTGCGACTTCGGCCAAGATCACCGCCCCGCGCGCGCGGGCATGATCAAAGTCTTCAAACACAAAGACCGCAGCGCCCTCGCCCTGCACCATGCCATTGCGGGTCAGGCTGAACGGGCGGCAGGCGTCGGGCGACATCACCCGCAACCCCTCCCAAGCCTTGATGCCGCCAAGGCACAGCATCGCCTCGGCACCACCGGTCAGCATCACATCGGCAAGCCCTGATCGCACCATCTGAAACGCCAGCCCCATCGCGTGGTTGGAACTGGCGCAAGCGCTGGACAGCGCAAAGCTGGGGCCGCGCAGGGTAAACTCCATCGAGACATGGCTGGGGGCTGCACTGCTCATCAGTTTCGGCACCACAAAGGGATGCACGCGGGATTTACCCTCGGCGTAAACGCTGCGATAATTGTCGTCGGTGGTGGTAAGGCCACCCCCCGCCGTGCCCAGAACCACCCCAGTGGTATCGGCCAAAGCGCCCTGAAACCTCAGGCCCGATTGCGCCACCGCTTGACGGGCTGCCACAAGCGCGAATTGTGCAAAGCGGTCCAACAGCGGCAGGCGTTGGCGTTCGAAATGCTGCTCGGGCTGCCAGCCATGTACTTGTGCGGCGATCTTGACCGACAAACGATCAACATCGCGGATCAGCAGCGGCCCAATCGCGCAGCGCCCGGCGGCAAAGGCGGCATAGGTGCCCGCGACATCCATCGCCAGCGGGTTGACCGTGCCCGCGCCGGTGATGACAACCCGCCTCATGCAGCTTTCTTGGCGACCAGATCGGAAACGGCTGCCACCAAAGCCTCGACCGAGGAGAGATCAAAGCTCATCGCCTGCGCGTCATTGGCATTGAACGGAATGCTGATGTCAAAGGCCTCTTCCAGCGCAAAGATCGTCTCGACCAGCGCAAGACTGTCGATCCCCAGATCAGCCAGCGGCTGCGCAGGATCAATATCGCCGGGGTCAAGCATCGCCTGTTCGGCAAGCACCGCGATCACATGTTCTTTCAAATCCATCGGATTTCCCCCGTCTGACATTCGGGCAAATTACTCTGTGCTTCGTAACAGAGATATGGCTTTCTCAATCTCTGTGACACGAGACGCCATCCGAGGCAATCTGCGCAAGGCCTTTTGCATCTCGATATGGCTTTCCATCTTGACCGCCGGATAACCCAGCAGCACGCGCCCTGCGGGCGCATTGGTAAAGACCTTGCTGGCGCCGCCGCAGATCACATCATCGCCAACAAAGATATTGTCGTTCACCCCGCATTGCCCCGCCATCACCACGCGGTCGCCAATGCGCGCCGAGCCTGCGATCCCCACCTGCGCACACAGCAGACAATCGCGGCCGATCTGCACGTTATGGCCGATATGCACAAGGTTATCGAGCTTGGTGCCCGAGCCGATCGTAGTATCGCGAATGGTGCCACGGTCGATGGTGACATTGGCCCCGATCTCGATATCATCGCCAAGGCTAACCGCGCCCAGCGAATGGATGCGGGTCCAGCTTTGTGGGCGGATCTCATCGCGCTTACCAAGCGTGCCCCGAATTTCCTCGACGCCGGATTTTTCCGGGGTGACAAAGGAAAACCCATCCGCCCCGATCACAGCGCCGGGTTGGCAGATAAAGCGGTGGCCGATCTTGACGCCCGCGCCGATCCGCACGCCTTGCAAGATCAAAGCATCATCGCCAATCTGCGCGCCCTTGGCGATCGAAACATGCGAGGCGATGCGCGCCCGCGCACCAATCCGCACCCCTGCGCCGATGGTGACAAAGGGGCCAATCGCGGCCCCTGCACCTATCTCGGCGGTGGGGTCAATCACCGCCATCGGATGCAGGCCGGGGGCAATATCGGGGCCCTCGTCCAGCAAAACCGTCAGCCCCGCCATCGCCAAACGCCCGCGCGGCGCAAAGATCGCGGCCTTCAGCCCCAAGGCGCGCCAATCCGCGCCCGGCCAAAGCAGCGCTGCCTGTGCCTTGCCTTTTGCGATGCCATCGCCATAGCGCGGATCCATCGCCAAGGCCAAATCGCCCGCGCCCGCCGCACTTGGCTCGCAGGCGCGCGAAATCACCAGATCAAGATCGCCCTCAGCCTCGGCGGCCAAAGCGGTTGCAATGTCACGAATGGAATGGGCCATGGGGGTCTCCGGCAATTCTGGCAGAAGATTTAGCCCTGAACGCCACCAACTACCACCCCCGCTTGCACCAGCGCCTCGAATAAGGCGGCATCGCGGCCATAGATGTCGGGACGATAGCCAATGCTGCCCGAGGCGGTGGGCCATGCGGTGTAGTAGACCAGATGCACCGGCACAGGCGCGCGCAACGGCAAGGTTGTTTCCTGCTTGGTCGCAAGATGGGTGGCAAACTCGGCCTTGGGATCACTGCTTTGCTTGGCCAAAAGCGTATAGGCAAAGTCAAAGGGGTCACCCAAACGGATGCACCCGTGGCTATAGGCGCGCACCTCATTTGCAAACAGTGACTTGGCCGGTGTGTCATGCAGGTAGATGTTATAGGGGTTGGGGAACATGAATTTCACCTTGCCCAAAGCATTGCCATCCGAGGGCGGCTGACGCAGCCCGTAAGGAAAGCTAGAAGCCGAATAAGAGGCGAAGTTCACAGCCCCCCGCGAGACGACGCGGCCTTGACCGTCGATCACCTGCAAATGCCCAACCGCATTCGGGTTTTGCTGCAACAGCGGCAGATATTCCTTCACGATAATCGAACGCGGCACCCCCCAGCTTGGGTTGATCACCATATATTCCATCACATCCGAAAACTCGGGGCTTTCGGTGTCTTTGCTGGCCTTGCCGATCACCACGCGGGTCTCAAAACTGACGCGGCCATTGTCAACAATATCGGCAACAAAGCTGGGTTGGTTCACCCAGATATGCCGCGCGCCCAGATCGGTATCAGCCATCCAGCGCATCCGCTCCAGCGCCACTGTGATCGCGGCCAGCCGCTGCTCGGCGGTCTTGTTCAGCGCGGCAATCGTCGAGCTGCCGGCAATGCCATCGGGTTCGATGCGCTGATCCAGCTGAAACTGCTGCACCGCGCGGCGGATCTGGCTGTCATAGGCGGCAGAGGCAGAGCGATCGATATAATTTAGCTGTATCAATCGGTTGCGCAGCGCAATTACCGCAGACCCAGTGTCGCCCAACTCTAGCTTTGCGCTCGACAGCTTGGTTTCGATCTGGCCCTCGGTTTCCAGACGTAGCTTTTCCTTCACCAAACGCGCATATTGTGGCGCGCGCGGCGCAAGGCTGCGCATATAGCTATAGGGGCGCTCGGCTGCGGCAAGGCCTTGCAACAAATCAGCGGGCTTGGGGCGGATAATCTCGCGCAGAATGCCGGCATCAATCTTTTTCGGCGTCAAAGCCCCCGAGTTCAGGTCGGTGGCATAGCTCAGAAAGGCTTGCGAAAAAGCCACTTCCAGACGGCCAAGATCGCCTTGAGTGCTGGCAGCTTTAGCGGCACGCAACAGCCCTGATGCATTATAGCGCGCCTCTGGCAGACCCTGCGCAGCCGCGCTTGACAAGGCCCGCATCAGCGCCGCGCGCCGCGGGCTGTCTTTGGCCGAGGTCCAAAGCGATGCATAGCCTGCGTCGCGGTAAAACCCGGCAAGCGCCTGGTCTTGCGAGGCTGCCTCGGCAAGCGCGCGACTGAAGGCACTGGTTTGCGCCGCAACCGGCGCGGCAAAGCCGAAGGCAACAACTGCCCAAACGGCCAAAAACGAAAGCCCGCTCTTTGGGAGGGGAGGATGAAAACGCACGATAAATCCCTGCGGTTGAACGCGATAAAATGGCACACTTTATGATGAGACATGCACCCAGCGCTGTAAACAGCTGATCCCCTGCGGCTGAGGTTTTGTCAGCAAAACCGCGCCGCCCTGTCACAATTGGGCAACGGCAAAGGCTGCGCGGGCTTTGGCCGGTGAAAAAATCAAGATCAGCAAGTTCTTGCCGATTGCCCTGTCTTCGCTTCGCTTGGGGTATTCTAAGCTTTGGATTTTAGAAACTTCGTGTCATAACGCCCAAGCACTGAAAGACAATGTGAACAATGAACCGCTATACAAGCGGTCGAAGATCAGCTTCGGGACAGGCGCAAAGAATGGCGATGACAACCTCTAACGGGATCACACGGCGCGGATTGCTGGGCGTTTTCGCCGCAACTGCGGTGATTGCGGCCCCGACCTATTCCAATGCCTTTGGCTTGTTGAAAGGGGCGGGCGACATTCGCCGCGTCAAAATGTATTCAGGCAGAACCGGCGAAAGCATCGACACGATCTATTGGATCGAAGGCGAGTACATTCCCGAAGTTTTGAAAGAAATGAACCACTTCATGCGCGACTGGCGTAATGACAAGGTGGTGACGATCGATGCGCGCAACATCGACATCATCGCAGCCACCCATCGTCTGCTGGATGTGAACGAACCCTATATGCTGCTATCGGGCTATCGCAGCCCAGAAACGAACGCGATGCTGCGCTCGCATTCGCGTGGCGTTGCACGCAACTCGCTGCATATGAAGGGCCAAGCCGCAGATCTGCGGTTGAAGTCGCGCTCGGTCAAACAGATTTCTCGCGCGGCCGAGACCTGTTCGGCGGGTGGCGTTGGCCATTATTATGGATCAAATTTTGTCCATATGGATTGCGGCCCGATCCGGACTTGGGGCGGCTGATCGCCAAACGATACCTGATAATAGAAAAAGGCGCCCACTTGGGCGCCTTTTCTTTTGTGTTGCTGGCTTAGTTTGCGTCCAGATCAATCGGCAAGAACGATCCTGACAAAGTGTGCTTGCCGCGAAAGCCTTGGGCGACCACGAATTTCTCAGAACTATCTTGACGGCTTGCAGGCGGCTTCACATTCGCCACCTTGTTGAAGGATTTCTTCAACTGAGTCTGCATCTCGGCCTCGGCGCCGCCGGCCAGAACCTTGGCAACGAAAGTGCCGCCCTCTTCTAAAACGTCAAAAGCAAAGGCCAAAGCCGCCTCGATCAGCGCAATGATGCGCAAGTGGTCGGTGCCTTTGTGCCCCGAGGCCGAAGCCGCCATATCCGACATCACCACATCCGCAGGCCCGCCAAGCCAGCCCTTGACCAGCGCATCCGCCTCGTCAGACAGGAAATCCAACTGATGGATCTGCGCCCCCGCGATGCCGTCGATGGCTTGCAAATCAATGCCCAAAACAGTGCCAATCGGCTTTTTGGGATTGTCGCCCAAGGCATTGACCCGTTTGACTGCGACCTGACACCAGCCACCCGGCGCACAGCCCAAATCAACCACCCGCGCGCCTGGCACCAGAAAGTTATACTTTTCGTCCAGCTCCAGAATCTTATATGCCGCCCTGCCCCGATAGCCCTCTTTCTTGGCGCGGATCACATAGGGGTCGTTCAGCTGGCGTTCCAACCACAGCGTCGAGGACAGCTTGCGCCCCTTTGCGGTTTTGACGCGAACCTTCAGGTCGCGCTGGCCTCGGCCAGAAGTGTTTTTGCCCGTAGGCGTTTTCTCGGTCATTGGTAAGGTCCGTCTTCCAGAACGCCATCAGCGCTCATCTGAGCATAAAGAAGCCCTTCTCGAAGGCCACGATCAGCCACCGACAGGCGATCTGTAGGCCATATCCGCATTAATGCCTGAAGGATAGCCGCCCCAGACATAATCAGCGTATGACGATCACGGCCAATGCGTGGATCCACCCGGCGGCCTTCGGGGCCAAGCGTCAGATATTCGCGGATCACCAGATCGATCTGATCCGAGGTCATCTGCAAGCCGTCCACCTTGGTGCGATCATAGCGTCGCAGCCCCAGATAAGAGGCCGCAACCGTCGTCACCGTGCCCGAGGTGCCAATAATCTGAAAGCCAGCCCGGGTTTGCGCGGCGTTATAGGGCGAGAAGGAAGCAAGATGTTCCTCAAAAAACCAGCTCATAAGCGCAAAGCGCGCAGCGTCATCTTCAACATCTTGGAACTGATCCTTCAGCGTCGCCACCCCGAGCGGCACCGAAATCCAATCCACCACCCGCGCGCCGCCCGGTTCCACCTGAAACCCGCGGTGCAGCCGCATGATGGCACGGGGCCGATCTTCGGGGGCCACCAGCGACAGATCAATCCAGACCAATTCGGTCGAGCCGCCGCCAATATCGACCACAAGCAGTTGTTCGGTGTTGCGGTTGACCAAAGGCGCACAGGAAATCACCGCCAGCCGCGCTTCTTCCTCGGCGGGAATAATCTCGACGATCAGGCCGGTTTCGCGTTTCACTTGCCGCATGAACTCGCGCGCGTTGCGGGCCCGCCTACACGCTTCGGTGGCGACAAAGCGCATATGCGCCACCCCGTGTTGTTCGATCTTTTTCTGACAGATCCGCAGCGCCTGCATCGTCCGCCCCATCGAGGCACGACTAAGCTTGCCCGAGGCTTCCAGCCCCGCGCCCAATTGGACAGTCTTCGAAAAGCTGTCGACCACCACAAACTGACTGCCCTTTGGTTCGGCAATCAGCATGCGGCACGCATTTGTGCCCAGATCAACGGCGGCATAAAGCCCCCGTGACCCAAGGCTGGGGGCAGCCGACGGGTTTTGACTGCGGGAAGCACCGATTTCGGCCTCTACCGCTAAGTGTAACGCGTCCGCCCCCCGGGGACGCTTGGGCGCCATGATCGCCCTCCATAGGTTGTTACATCCAAGGTAGACGGGTTCCAGCAGACTGACAAGCGCCCAGAACTGCCTTTGCAAAAATGCCAAAATCATGCATGTTTTAGATGAAGAATTTTGCAAACAGCCGGTCTGGCAAAGCCGCGGCTCTGAGGGTAGCTCTAAAGGTGCCAGTGGTGGGGGTCGCAACAAGCGCGCGCCATGTCGAAAACCGACCCCGCTTGTCGTGAAACGCCGCATAGAACAGATCGAAACAGACCAAAGGGAATCAAAGCACATGCCCGACGTCACTATCGTTTTCTGGCGGGATATTCCTGCCCAAGTCATCGTCGGCAAGGGCCGTTCGGGGTCTAAAGTGCAGCTTCCCGAGCGCTTCGAGCAGGCCATCGACCGCTGCGCGATGAAAATCGGTGCCAAGGATGCCGACGCCTATCTGGCCGAATGGCGCAAGGCTCCGTCTTACCCTGTCGAGGGCGAGCCTGCCGAGATCGCCGCATCTGAGGCCGCCCGTCTGGATGCCGAATACGACAGCGAACGTCTGAAAGCCCTTATCCAAGCCGAAGGCCGCGCTGCGGTCTGACCCCCTTCCAAAAGGAACCTGAAATGGCCCTGAGTTTCTTCCGCAAAGACAGCAAAGCGGCAGCATCCCCCGACCACCTCGAAGCCTTTTTGAAGGGCTATTCGATCGAGGTGATGCCACGCACCGCGGAAAAGGTCGAAGATTTCCGCGCCCTGCTGCCGAAAGGCACCCGCGTCTATATCGCCCATATCGACGGCACACCGATCGAAGAGATGGTCGCCACGGCCAAGCGGATCGCGGGCGAAGGCTTTGATGTGATGCCGCATTTTCCCGCCCGCATCATCGCCGATAAGGCGACGCTGGCCGATTGGATCGCGCGCTATCAAGGCGAAGCAGGCGTGAAACAAGCCTTGCTGCTGGGCGGTGGTGTCGGCACCCCTGTCGGCGATTACGACAATTCGATGCAGCTTTTGGAAAGCGGTCTGTTTGACGGCTTTGACCGGCTGCATGTTGCAGGCCACCCCGAGGGCAACAAAGACATCGACAAGGACGGCGGCGATGCCATCGTCATGCAGGCTTTAAAGTGGAAGCAGGATTTCTCGGAACGCTCTGATGCGAAAATGGCGATTGCGACGCAGTTTTGCTTTGAAGCAGACCCCGTGATCGCTTGGGCCAACCATCTGGCCGCCGCGGGCGTGCATCTGCCCATTCACATCGGCGTGGCAGGGCCTGCCAAGCTGCAAACCCTGATCAAATTTGCGATTTCCTGTGGCGTGGGGGCTTCGTTGCGCGTGTTGCAAAAGCGGGCGATGGATGTCACCAAGCTGTTGCTGCCATACGAGCCGACCGAATTTGCCTCGGAACTGGCGACGCATAAGGCGGCAAACCCGCTGTTCGGCATCGAACAGGTGCATTTCTTCCCCTTGGGCGGCATTAAGACCAATGCGGCTTGGGTCACTGAACATGGCGGCGCCTCGGGCGTTCCCGCAAACGCTTAAGAAAGAGCTTTAACTATGACCCGTACCGTTATCGAATCTAAGACAAAAACCGTAATCATCGGTTTTGACGAACCCTTTTGCGTGATCGGCGAGCGGATCAACCCAACCGGCCGCAAAAAGCTGGCAGCCGAGCTTGAGGTTGGCAATTTTGAAACCGTTTTGCGCGATGCACTCGAGCAGGTCGCTTGCGGTGCCACCGTGCTTGACGTCAATTCGGGCGCAGTTTTCACCAATAAAATGGCCGAAGACCCGCGCTATGCCGACAATAACTTTGTCGAACCGCCCCTGATGCGCGAATTGATCCTGCGGATTCAGGCGGCTGTGGATGTGCCATTGTGCATCGACAGCTCGGTTCCCGGCGCTTTGGAGGCGGGTCTGATGGCCTGCGAAGGCCGCCCGCTGTTGAACTCGGTCACCGGCGAAGAAGAGCGGCTAGAGCTGGTTCTGCCGCTGGTCAAGAAATACAACGTGCCGGTGGTGGCGATTTCCAACGATGACACCGGCATCAGCCAAGACCCCGATGTGCGCTTTGCCGTTGCCAAAAAGATCGTCGAGCGGGCCGCAGATTTCGGTATTCCGGCGCATGACATCGTGGTTGATCCGCTTGTGATGCCAGTTGGCGCTATGGGCAGCGCGGGCCAGCAAGTGTTTGCGCTGGTGCGCCGTCTGCGCGAAGAGTTGGGGGTCAACACCACCTGCGGCGCCTCGAACATCTCCTTTGGTCTGCCGCACCGCCACGGCATCAACGCGGCCTTTTTGCCGATGGCAATTGGCGCGGGCATGACCTCGGCGATCATGAACCCGGTGCGGATGGTGGAAATGGAGGCCATTCGCGCCGCCAACTTCCTGATGAACCATGATGCCAACGGCGGCGAATGGATCCGCTTTGCCAAGGTGATCGAGGCTGTCGAAGCCGGTGCCACCTTTGCAGAAGCTTCGGCTGCGGCGAATTCGGCAACCTCTGGCCGCCGCGGCGGGCGTCGCGCACGCGGCTAAATGCAGCAAAATTGGGGGCTCGCGCTTGCGGGCCCCTATCTTATTTTGCGGGTCAGCTTGGCAATATCGCGGGCGCGCTGTGCCAGATCTTTCCCAGAAATTGCCTGTGCCTGATCGGCCGAAGTCAGATCGCTTGCGGGCTTTGCCTTGCTGGAAAAGTGTTTGATTCCTTTATCCACAACCAAATTCACCACACGCCGCATCACGGTGTTAACCACCATCTGTAAAAACTTATCCATTTAATCCTCAAACAATTCACTTTGACCTTCCGCAGCCTCGTCTTCATCGGCCCCGCCCGCCAAAATTCCCGGCAAGGGGCGATTGTCCAGTAATCCGGCCGCGCGCAACTCTTTCAAACCAGGCAAATCGCGCGCCGATTCCAGACCGAAATGCGCTAAGAAATGCTCTGTCACCACAAAAGTCACCGGTCGCCCCGGTGTCATCCGCCGCCGCCCAAGCCGGATCCAATCCAGCTCGAGCAGTTGATCCACCGTGCCACGGCTGACCGCAACACCACGAATTTCCTCGATTTCAGCACGGGTTACCGGCTGATGATAGGCAACAATCGCCAAGGTCTCGATGGCCGCGCGCGACAGCTTGCGCTGTTCCACCACCTCTTTTTGCATCAAATGGCCCAGATCGGGGGCGGTGCGAAAGCCATAGCTGTCGCCCACCTTCACCAGCTGCACGCCGCGCCCCTCATAGCGTTTACGTAAAATAACCAAAGCCTCGGCCGGATCGCAGCCATGCGGCATTCGCGCCTGCATCTCGCGCAGCGTAAGCGCTTCGGTCGAGGCGAAAAGCATTGCTTCGACCATGCGTTCCTGTTCGCCCATCGGAGGCGCGTCAAACAGGCTGTCTTCGGCGAAATCGTCGCTCATCGGGCCTCGCTTCGGCGGATCATTAGCGGCGCGAAGGTCTCGCTTTGCTTGATTTGAACTTGGCCACGCTTGGCCATTTCCAGCACGGCAGCGAAATGCGCAGCCGTGGCCGATCTTCGGCGCGGGCCGCTTGCCTCCCAGCCATCTGGCATGAAACTGCCCAGATCAGCCCATTCGCCAGCATAGCCAAGCAGGCCGCGCATGCGTTCCAGCGCGTCTTCCATCGTGTAGACGTCTTTGCGGTCAAAGGCATAGGGGCGGAATTCGTCTTTGGTCCGGGTGCGGGCATAGGCGCGCATCAAATCCAGCAGGCTGGCGGTATAGGTAATCTTGCTGCGCCGCGTCACATCCTCGGGCAGGCCGCGGGCAAAGAAATCGCGGCCCAGTTGATCGCGCGCCATCAGCCGGGCGGCAACGTCGCGCATCGCTGCAAGCCGTTCCAGCTGAAACGCCAAATGCGCCGCCAAATCCTCGGCCGAGGGGCCCTCCTCACCAGGTTCAGGCGGCAGCAGCAGGCGCGATTTCAAAAACGCCAGCCAGGCCGCCATCACCAGATAATCTGCCGCAAGTTCAATCCGCAGCGCCGAGGCGCGTTCGACAAATTTCAGATATTGTTCGGCCAATTGCAGCACCGAGATCTTGCGCAGATCAACCTTTTGCGTGCGCGACAGCGACAAAAGCAGATCAAGCGGACCTTCATAGCCATCGACATCAATGATAAAGGCCTCACCCACCGGCGTTTCGGCAGCAGAATAGGGCTCGATCACCGCCCAATCTTCTGAAGACGCATCAGCCATGGCTGCCCTTATGTTCGATTTCAGAAAGCATGGCTTCCAGACCGGCAATGTCAACGGTTTTGGGCGCGCGCCGCTGAGCCAAAGCAGCATGAGCGCGGCTTTGAGCGGCTGGGGTCATCGCCCCTGCAGCGGCGGCGACCTGCTGCATCTGCGCCAGATCACCCTTGCAATGCAGCGCTATATCACAGCCCGCCGCAATCGAGCGCGCGGTGCGGCTGGCCAGATCGCCTTGCAGCGCCTGCATGTTCAAATCATCCGTCATCAACAACCCGCCAAAGCCGATCACCTCGCGGATCACCCGAAGCATTTCCGCCGACTGCGTCGCAGGGTTGACGGCATCATAAGCGGCAAAGATGATATGGGCTGTCATCGCCATCGGCAAATCGGCCAGCGCCTTGAACGGCGCAAAGTCGTTCTGGATCAGGGTGTTGCGATCCTCTGACACGGTGGGAAGTTCCAGATGGGTGTCGCTGACAGAACGGCCATGCCCGGGTAGATGCTTGGCCACCGGCAAAACACCCATCGAAAGATAGGCCTGCGCCACTGCCCGCGCGATGGCAGTAACGCCTTCGACGCTGTCGCCATAGCAACGGTTGCGCAAAAACGGATGAGTCTGCGAACTTGCGATATCGGCCAAGGGCGCGCAATTGGCGTCAATGCCAAGATCCAGCAATTCGGCGGCAATAAGACTGCTGCGCAGCGCCATCATGTCGGCGGCGTCATCGCCCGCAGCAGCAATCGCCTCAAGTGGCGGCGTCCATTCGCGCCAATGCGGAGCGCGCAAACGCTGTACACGCCCGCCCTCTTGGTCGATCAAAATCGGTGCCTGCCGCCCCACGGCGTCGCGCAGATCCGAGGTCAGCTTGCGAAGTTGTACGGGAGTATCAACATTGCGCGCAAAGATGATAAAGCCAAAAGGGTCGTAATCGCGAAAGAAATCCCGCTCAGAGGCGGTCAGGCTTGGACCTTCGCAGCCAAAAATGGCAGCGCCCGAGCCGATCATCGTTGCGTCACTGCGATACAAGAAGCGTTTTCGGCCAAAAGGGCTGCGCAAAAACGGCGGGTCTCGTCTTCATCTGCAAACCCATGCGCGCGCAGCCTGAAGAAGGTGCGCCCGCCGCTTTGCGCCGATTGCACCACAAGCGCCTTCGAGCCGACCAGCTCGGGAAAGCGGGATTGCAACCGCAGCCATTCGGCACGCGTGATATCCTCACTGTCAAACGCGCCAAGCTGTACCAGCCATGTGCCAACCGGGATGGCGCTTGCGGCAATTTCGGCAACGGGTGCAGGCGCAACAGCGCGCATGGCGGCAGGCACAACGGCCTCGCCTGCCCGCGCGGGGCGTGCCAAGGGACGCAGAGATTTTGCCACCGCCACCGCTTCACTGCTGTCTGCGGCAAGCACATCCCCATCTGCCAAGGCTGCGGCAAGGGCTGCGGCCACGGCATCGGCTTGGGTTTCGGGCAGCGCTGCTTCGGCAGTCAGATCGCTTTCGGCCTCGGGCATAAGGGCTGCGGTCTCGGGAGCGGCCAGCGGCAGGGCTGCGGGATCAAGGTTTAGGGGGGCGGGGGCTGCAATCTCGACGGGGCGCAAAGCCGCGCCAATGGCTTGCGGCGCAATCGCCAAAACATCGCTTTGCGCAGGTGGCGAAACCAGCAGTGGCGCTGGTTCCAGAACCGCCAGGCCGGCGGCATCTTCGGCAGTTAGCGCGGTCACCTCGGGTGCAAGCTTCACAGTTTCGGGCAAAGGCGCCGCGGTACCAACGGCGGCCACGGCATTCACCGAAAGCCCCTGATGCACGGCGAAATCACCACCCGGATTTTCTGGCGAAATCCGCAAGGGGCCTTCCAGCGCCCGCACAACCGGCACGCCATTCACATCGCGCACCGCCAGCTTGTAGCCCCAGACCACCAAGCCCAAAACCAGCGCCACCGAGCAGGTGGCACCAATTACATTCACCCAGCGGCTTGGAGCAGCGCTGCGCGTCACAGGATAGTCCTGATCGAAGTCATCGAAATCTATATCCGCCATCATCGCCTCGCCTGCGAGAGAGATACATGCCGCTCTCGCTTGTCACTGCCGCCAGCCCAGCGAAGCGCGCATTCAGCGCATCTCCTCAACCGGCGTAACGCCAAGAATAGCAAGACCTGCCGAAATCGCAACGCCCGTGGCGCGTACAAGCGCAACTTTTGCCGCAGATGTTGCCGCATTGCCCTCTTGGATAAAGCGCAGGCTGGTGTCGTCATTGCCCTTATTCCACAACCCATGGAATTCGGAGGCCAGTTCATAAAGATAAAACGCGACGCGGTGCGGCTCGTTGGCTTTCGAGGCGATCTCGACCAGACGCGGCCATTCAGCGATCTTTTTTGCCATCTCGATCTCGGCGGGATGGGTCAGCTGGGCCAGATCAGCGGCGGCAAGCGCGGCATCGCTGCAATCAATGCCAGCATCGCGCGATTTGCGCAGCACCGAGTTGATCCGCGCATTTGCGTATTGCACATAGAACACCGGATTGTCTTTCGACTGATCCAGCACTTTGGCGAAATCGAAATCCAAGGTGACGTCGTTTTTGCGCGTCAGCATCATAAAGCGGGTGACATCCGCCCCCGCCTGTTCCACCACATCGCGCAGGGTCACAAAGGTGCCTGCCCGTTTCGACATCTTGAAGGGCTCGCCGTTCTTGTACAGCTTTACAAGTTGCACAAGCTTGATATCCAAAGGCACTTTGCCATTCGACAGCGCCGAGACCGCCGCCTTCATCCGCTTGACATAGCCGCCATGATCGGCGCCAAAAATGTCGATCAGCTCGTCAAAGCCGCGCTGCACCTTATTGTAATGATAGGCGATGTCGGGGGCGAAATAGGTCCAGGATCCGTCCGATTTCTGCACCGGGCGATCCACATCATCGCCATGCGCGGTCGAGCGGAACAGCATCTGCTCGCGCGGCTCCCAATCTTCCAGGGTTTTGCCCTTTGGCGGCTCTAGCGTGCCTTCATAGATCAGATCCATATCGCGCAAGGCCTGGATCGCGGCCTCGATCTGGCCGGTGCCGTAAAGCGCCTTTTCGCTGGAATAGACATCCATTTTGACGTTCAGCTGCGCCAGATCATCGCGGATCATCTGCATCATCATCTCGGTGGCAAATTCGCGGATATCGGCAAGCCAGACTTGCTCGCCCTTATCCAGCAGCGTGTCGCCGTATTTCGCCTTCAGCGCCTCGCCGACTGGAATCAGATAATCGCCGGGATATAGCCCCTCGCGGATTTCAGGCTCCAGCCCATTGGCCTCGCGGTAACGCTCATAGGCCGAACGGGCCAGCACATCGACCTGCGCGCCGCCGTCGTTGATGTAATATTCCCGCGTCACATCCCAGCCCGAAAACGCCAAAAGCCGCGCCAAAGCGTCACCGACCACAGCGCCGCGGACATGGCCGACATGCATCGGCCCCGTGGGGTTGGCCGAGACGAATTCGACATTGACCTTGCGCCCTGCCCCAACATTGGCACGACCGAAGTCTGCGCCTTGGGTCAGCGCCATTTTGATCAAGTCTTGCCAAAGGCTTGTCGCCAAACGCAAATTCAAGAATCCGGGGCCTGCGACATCGGCCGAGGCCACGCGCGGATCGGCGATCAGCCGTGCGGCAAGGGCTTCGGCAATCGCGCGGGGCTGCATCGCGGCGGGCTTGGCCAAGACCATCGCAGCATTGGTGGCCATATCGCCATGAGCCGCATCGCGTGGCGGCTCGACGGCGACTTGGCTCACATCCAGACCCGTAGGCAAGAGCCCATCGGCAGCCATCGCGTTCAAAGTCTCGATCACCAGCGTGCGGATTTCGGCAAAGAGGTTCATTTGATCATTTCCTGTCTCGTTGCGCTTGGGAATGCCAGAGCCAAGCAGACAGGTCAAGGCGCGGCTAGCCTGCCTTGGCGCGCCAATCGTCAAGCGCGGGGTTTGCATCCTCGGACAGCGCAGCCGGTGCGGCGGCGGCGGTTGCGGGCAGCGACAGGCCACGGGTGCGAAAGTAATAGGACTCGCGCGCGCCAAAATAAAACGCCACCACCGCGCCCAAAAGCCACCACAAGGGTTCGGGCACAGCATTCAAGCCCACCATCCGCAGCGCAAATTGCTGCGGATCAACCATCGCATAGACAAAAAGCCCAATGGTGCCAAAGGCCAGCAAGGGCCGTGGCAGCCGGTTCAGCCCGTTGATGGCGCGGTCAAACAGGCCGGTTGGGGCGATGCCAAATTCTTCGGCAAATTCACGCAGGGCCTCGGATTGCACCTGCGCCGACAGCTCCATACGTTTGGTGGCCGAAGGGGTGAAAACCTCGGCCAGCCCCTTGGCGGCATCGCCCAAAGCCGCCACCGCCTGCGGGCCACCCACCAGTTTTCCGATCAACCCCATGCTGCCACCCGTGCCTGATGCTGCGCCAAAGTCAGATGATATTGCGGTGCTATAAATTCCTCGGCGCGCGCGATCCAACCGCCCTTGCCGCCATCGCGACGGGTGGCGAATTTGCGGCTGGCGGGGCGGGCGTCGGCCAAGGCGTAGTAATAATTGCGCCGCGCAATACCATAAGCATCCGCCAAATGATGGGGGGCGGCTTGATAGGCCAGCTTGGCCGCCGCAAGGGTTTGCGCGCCGATCTGCCCGTCAGGGTCACAGGCATAGCCCATCGAGGTCAGCAAGCGCTGCAAGATCTTCACCGCATTGGCGCCCGAATTGACATACATATCAAAGACCGAGGCCTGCAAGACCTCGGGCAATTGCGCGATGCCGGTGCGATTGAAATAATGTTCGATATAGATCTCAACCGCTTGGGCCTGCGTCAGCGCCTGCACATCGGCCAGCGTGATGCGGCTGTCGCCGGTGACATCAACCCCCAGCCGCCGCAGCGTGTTCAGCGTCACCCCGTGGTTGGTGGCCCCGCCCGGATCGGCAGGATCATTCACAAAGCCGCCCTCGCGCGCGACAATCTGCTCGGCCAAAGTCTGAACTGATGGCATCTTGCCCCCCCACCGTTTGGAGAGGCAAGCATGCCTGCATTTGCCTTAACGCCGCGAAAGCCCTGCGCGCGCTACTTGGCAGGCTCGACGTAAATGCCTTGGGCTTTCAGCGCATCAACGACTTCTTTCGGCATATAGCTTTCGTCATGCTTTGCCAAAATCTCGGAAGCCACAAAGCGGCCGTCCTGCATCGACCCGGTGCCAACCATGCCAGCACCCTCTTCGAACAGATCCGGCAAAACGCCGGTATAGCTGACTGGCACGGCTTCGTTGGTGTCGGTGACCTTAAAGGTCACAGTCTCGCCCTGCCCGCGCACCAGAGATCCGGTCTCGACCAGACCGCCAATACGAAACACCTCGCCCGCGCGCGGTGGGTCGCTGACGACCTGACTGGGCGAGCGGAAAAAGTTGATGCCGTCTTGAAAGGCATAGCCGATCAAACCCGCAGACCCCGCAAGCAGCACGAAAGCAAAAGCAATCAGCTGAATGCGGCGTTTCTTTTTTAGCCCTTTAAGTCCTGCCATCGCTGCCTCTTATGGGAACATCGGGGCCAAGTTCAGCCCTGCGGTTTCCTCGACCCCCAACATCAAATTGGCGTTCTGCATGGCTTGGCCCGACGACCCCTTCGTCAGATTGTCCAGAACAGAGACCACCACGGCGCGTCCGGCGATGCGGTCGCCAATCACCCCGATATGACAATAGTTGGACCCTGCGATGTCGCGTGTCGAGGGGAGTGCGCCAAAGGGTAGCACCTGCAAGAAGGCTTCGGCGGCATAGGCCTTGCTCAAAACTTCGTGAATGGCGCGTGGATCGCCCTGAACATAGGTGGTGGCAAGGATGCCGCGGTTCATTGGCAGCAGATGCGGGGTGAATTGAATCTGCACCGGACGGCCGGCAAGCTTGCTGAACTCTTGGTCAAATTCGCCCAAATGCCGATGCTTGCCGCCTGCCGAATAGCTGTGCGTGCCGCCCGACAATTCGGCATGCAGCAGGTTTTCTTTCAAAGACCGCCCCGCGCCGGACACGCCCGCCTTAAGATCAATCAAAATGCTATCAAGATCAATCACGCCAGCCGAGATCAGCGGGCGCAGCGCATATTGGCCAGCGGCGGCGTTGCAGCCTGTGCCCGCCACCAGACGCGCTGCGGCAATCTCGGCGCGGTAAAATTCGGTCAGCCCGTAGACGGCTTCGGCCTGCAAATCCATCGCCGTATGCGGCTGGCCATACCATGTTTCATAATCGGCAGCCGAGCGCAGCCGGAAATCTGCCGAAAGATCAACGATCTTCAGATCGCGCGGCAAGGACGAGACGACAATCTGCGTCGTGGCATGCGGCAGCGCGCAAAAGCACAGATCAATCTGCGAGAAATCAATCTCTTCGATCTTTTGCAGCCGTGGCAAATCAAGGTGGCGCAGAAACGGAAATACCTCGGCCATCGCCATGCCGGCTTTGCGATCCGCCGAAAGCGCTGCGATCTGCATGCTGGGGTGGCTGGCGATCAGACGCACCAGCTCTGCCCCAGTATAGCCAGATGCGCCAAGAATTGCGATGCGATGGGTCATGTGATCCTCCGAGCCGATTTGGTCGCAGATGTGGCGCTTTGGGGCATGGGATGCAAGTGTTAAAACCACAGACCGTTGGCGGGTGGGTGCTGGCAGCATAGCCGCCAGCAACCGCCGCAGCCTAGGCTTTAGGCATAAAGCGAAGCCACGCCCAAATGGCTGTGGATCTGATCAACCGCGGCCCGGGTGAGCCCAAGCGCTGCGGCAAGATCATTCAGATATTGCGCCTCGGCTTGGCTGTCCAAATTGATCGCCATCAAGGACATGGTATAGACCTGCGCCTGCATCCCGGCAGGCACATGTGCCACCAGATTGGGGATAGAGACCGGCGCATCAAGGCAGGTTTTGACGAAAGCCAATTCCTCGGGGGTGGCATCGCCAAGGTTTGCCATCAGCTTTTGCCGCTCGTCTTCTTGGATGGCGCCGTCGGATTTCGCGGCTTGGATCATCGCAGACAACATCAAGCCCGCGGCGGCGTTCTGATGCGCTGTCGGTGCGACATCGGGTTCGCCTTGATTGGCCAAAGACGCCGAGAGCAATTGACCAAAGCTTTGGCTGTTTTGTGCAGGCGCATCAGCCTGTGCCCCGCCAAGCGCGCCCAAAAGCCCGCCCAAACCGCCCGCAGCCGCACCGCCAGCGCCCAGCAATCCGCCCAACATATCGGCCAGACCGCCGCTTTGTGCTGGGGCCTGCGCCGATTGCCCGCCGATCAAGCCACCAAGCATATCAGCCAAACCGCCCTGCCCCGACGCTCCTGAAGTAGCCCCCGTCATTCCAGCCAAAAGCCCACCGACACCACCGCTTTGGCCAGTTGCCCCCGCAGACAGCTGATCAAACAGCCCGCCCAAACCCGAATTGGCGCTTTGCCCGCCGCCGCCCATCAACCCGCCCAGCATATCGGCCAATCCGCCAGAGCCAGAGCCCTGCGACGCGCCTGTGTTTGAATGGGTCAAAGACGACACACCTTTGGCAACAGCAACACCAAGGGCAACTTTAGCAAGGGTTCCGACAAGCGACATGGCAAACTCCGATTGATGACACCTGATTCTCAGGCCTCTCAAAAGGATATACTCAGTATGCAAAAGTTTTACGGGGAATTTGCAGCACGCCACCACATCAGCACGTGATTGCCGATGCGGCGGCGGATAAGCTCAAACCGATCTCAGGCCGATTGAAAGCTTACGCCATGGCGCAAAAACTGCGTGGCTTTGCTGGACACCGATTGCGGATCGCCGCTGGTCAAGAATTTCGAGACCTGCCCAGACCCCAGCATCTCGGGGCGGCGGGCCAGATAATCGGCCAAGGCCTCGGCCACCAGATTGGCTTGGCTGAAAACTTTCACATCGGGCCCCAGCGCTGCGGCAAAGGTGGCTTCCACCAAAGGATAATGCGTGCAGCCCAAAATCGCGGCTTGTGGCTGCGGCATCCGGCGTTTCAGCGCCTCGACATGGCTGCGCACCAGCGCTTCGGCCAGAATCTCGTCGCCCTGCTCGATGGCATCGACAACACCGCCGCAGGGCTGCGCCTCGACATCAACGCCGATGGCGCGAAAGGCCAATTCGCGTTGAAACGCGCGGCTGGCCACAGTGGCGGGGGTGGCAAACAGCGCCACATGCTTGACATCAACCTCGCGCGGGGGCGAGTTGTCGCCCCATTGCCGTTCGGTCAACGCCTCGATCAGCGGCACAAACACCCCCAAAACGCGCTTGTTGGCTGGCAACCAGGTTTCCTGCATCCGCTTCAGCGCGGCGGCCGAGGCGGTGTTGCAGGCGATGATCACCAGATCGCAGCCCTCTTCCCACAGCCGTTCAACGGCGGCACAGGTCAGCTTGAAGATATCATCGGCGGTGCGCACGCCATAAGGCGCGTTGGCATTGTCGCCCAGATAGACAAAGGGCACCTCTGGCAGCCGTTTGGTCAGCGCATCCAGCACCGTCAGCCCGCCGATTCCACTGTCAAAAACCCCGACCGCCATGCTGCCCCCATAATTTCGCGCAGCAGAGCTTGGCTCTGATCAGCGCGTCTTATATTTTGCCTCGAACTCGTAGCCAAGATCATAGGACTTTAGTGGGCGCGGGGAAAGGGCATAGGTTTGGCGGCGCAGATGATCCATCAAGGCAGTGGGGTCAGATTTGCGCGCGGCAATCTCTTCGGCCGCAATAGGCGCGCCGATCACCACCCGTACCGGTTCATCGACGCGGGCTTTGAATTCTTTTAACAACATCGCCAGCCGCAAATGGTAATTGATCCGCGAAGCCAGTTGGAACAGCCGCGAATTATGGCCTTCAAAATAGACCGGCACCACGGTTGCGTTGCTTTTGGCGATCATCTTGGCAGTAAAATTGCGCCAAGACGGATCCAAGGGGCGCGAAAACGGCTTGGCCGAGGTTGAAACCGTGCCGCCCGGAAACACCCCAATCGCGCCACCCTGCCCCAGATAATTCAGCGCAAATTGCCGGGTTTCCAGATTGGTTTTTACCGCCTCTTTGGTTTCATCAAAGGAAATCGGCAGCAAGACGCGGTTCAGATCCTCGGCGCGGCGAAACACCGAATTCGCCAAAATCCGAAAATCTCCCCGCCGCGCGTCCAGCATATGGCCCAGCATCAAGCCATCCAAAATGCCGTAGGGGTGGTTCGAGATCAGCACCAAAGGGCCCGTTGCCGGAATATTTTCTAAAGCGCCGCCGATGATATCCAGCGAGAGCCCGTAGCGCTCGGGCATCACTTGCCAAAACGAGCGCCCCGAGGCGACATCCGCCTCGTAGCCGGCAGCACGCCGGATCAGGCTGCGCCGACCGCTGGCATTTTCCAGCAAACGGATCAGCATTTTGCCCGGACGCGACTGCGCCGAACCGGCATAGCTGATGTCTTGGGTGATATTTGCGGGCTGCATTTGCAAGGCTCCATGTTTCGACCTGCCGTTCGGCTGACATTTTGTGCAAATGCGATGACAAAATCATGACGAAAAATCCAGCACACCGACCTTTGAGAAGAAATCTGATGGTTTACAGCAGGATTTTTTTCTTTAGGAGACAAAGGCTGTGCTAGATTAGAGCAGATTTCCAAGGAGTGACAATGGACTGGGATAAGCTTCGCATCTTTCACGCGGTTGCCGACAAAGGCAGCCTGACACATGCGGGTGAAGTCCTTCATCTGTCGCAATCTGCGGTCAGTCGGCAAATCCGCGCCTTGGAAGAAAGCCTTTCTGTCACGCTGTTTCACCGCCACGCGCGCGGGTTGATCCTGACCGAACAGGGCGAGTTGCTGTTTGACGCCACCCAGCAGATGGTGAAACGGCTAGATGCAACCGCCGCGCGTATTCGCGATTCGGAGGATGAAGTTTTTGGCGAGCTGCGGGTGACCACCACCACCGGCTTTGGCACCATGTGGCTGGCCCCGCGCCTGCCCAAGCTTTACAAAAAATACCCCAGCCTGAAGATTGATCTGATGCTGGAAGAACGCGTGCTGGATCTGCCGATGCGTGAAGCCGATGTGGCGATCCGCATGAAGGAACCCTCGCAGGCCGATCTGATCCGCAAACGCCTGATGAACATCAAGATGCGGCTTTATGCGACGCAGGAATATCTGGCCGAAACCGGCATGCCACAATCTATGGCCGATTTCTCGCAGCACCGGCTGATCTGTCAGCACGCGGGCACAGCACAGGTCGCGGCGGGGGCAAATCTTGTGCAAGACCTCATGAGCCATGATATCCCCTCGAAGTTGACGGTAAACAACTACTTTGGCGTGTTGCAGGCAGTGCTGAACCATCTTGGCATCGGGGTTTTGCCCGATTACATCACAGTGGATTTCCCGCATCTGGTGCGCGTGCTGCCCGAGACGGAATCAGGCGAGGTGCCGGTTTTTCTGGCCTATCCTGAAGAGCTGCGCCATTCCAAGCGGGTCTCGGCATTTCGTGATTTCATCACTGAAGAGATCCTTGCTTTTCGCAAAGAGCATCAGGCGCAAAATCTGGCATAGGGCCAAGCACTTGCCAGCTATGCGCCTAGCGCATAGCGGCAATGCTGCATCTGCGGCATGTTTTTATTGAGCGTGCGCAGACACAGGTATACAGACCGCTTTGAAGCAGTGGTCGAGTTCGCTCTTACTGCTTCATACCTCCCTGTTGGACTCGGCCGAGCGAAAGCTCGGCCTTTTTTTTGGTTTTCGGCCATAAATTTCCAACTGCTTAGAATGACGCCGCTTTTGGGCGCTTTGTCTGAAAAAATGGGCAGAAGCCTATCGTACACGCCAGCGGCTTTGCGCTGATTCGTGCGGCTGGCTTGGCCGAAAAATGTGCAGCCCTGCCCTGCTCGTCCCGCCCTGACGGTCGATTTCTGCGTGGCTAGGGCAAAAAACCTCGCCTTGGCCACCTTGCACCTCTTTCGCAAAGCAGGCGCTTGTCCTATGACGCCCGCAGCCTCCTCATCTAGGGAATTTCCGCATGACCGAGCCCGCCATCACGCCAGACCTGATTGCCGCCCATGGCATGAAGCCCGACGAATACGCCCGTCTGCTCGAGATTATCGGCCGTGAGCCAAGCTTTACCGAGCTGGGGATCTTCTCGGCGATGTGGAACGAGCATTGCTCGTATAAGTCGTCCAAGAAATGGCTGCGCACCCTGCCCACCACTGGCCCGCAAGTGATCTGCGGTCCGGGTGAGAATGCAGGCGTGGTTGATATTGGCGACGGCCAAGCGGTGATCTTCAAAATGGAGAGCCACAACCACCCCAGTTATATCGAGCCGCATCAGGGTGCTGCCACCGGCGTCGGCGGCATTTTGCGCGATGTCTTCACCATGGGCGCGCGGCCGATTGCGGCGATGAACTCGCTGTCCTTTGGCGTGCCAAGCCACCCAAAGACCGCTTATCTGGTTAAGGGCGTGGTCGAGGGCGTCGGGTCATACGGCAATGCCTTTGGCGTGCCAACCGTGGGCGGCGAAGTGCGCTTTCACAAAAGCTATAACGGCAACTGTCTGGTCAACGCTTTTGCCGCAGGCTTGGCGGATGCGGATAAGATCTTTTACTCGGTCGCCTCGGGCGTCGGCATGCCGGTGGTTTATCTGGGCGCCAAGACCGGCCGCGATGGCGTCGGCGGTGCCACCATGGCCAGCGCCGAATTCGATGACACCATCGAGGAAAAACGCCCCACCGTGCAGGTCGGCGACCCCTTTACCGAAAAGCGCCTGCTGGAAGCCAGCCTCGAGCTGATGGCAAGCGGCGCTGTGATCTCGATTCAGGATATGGGGGCGGCTGGCCTGACCTGTTCGGCGGTCGAGATGGGCGACAAGGGCGGTTTGGGCATTCGTTTGCAGCTTGACCATGTGCCGCAGCGCGAAACCAATATGACCGCCTATGAGATGATGCTGTCAGAAAGCCAAGAGCGCATGCTGATGGTGCTAAAGCCCGAGCTGGAAGACGTGGCGCGCGCGATCTTCGTGAAATGGGATCTGGATTTCGCCATCGTTGGCGAGACCATTCCCGAAGACCGCTTCCTGATCTTGCACGGCAATGATGTGAAGGCCGATTTGCCTTTGTCCAAGCTGTCCTCCTCGGCCCCCGAATATGATCGGCCTTGGATCGAAACCCCGGCCCCCGCGGCCCTGGGCGAGGTTCCCGCCTTGGGTGCGATTGCAGGTCTGCGCGCGCTGATCGGCAGCCCGAACTACGCGCAAAAGGCTTGGGTTTACGAGCAATATGACAGCATGGTTGGCGCTGATACCGTCATAGCGCCTGGTATGGGTGCGGGTGTGGTGCGGGTGCATGGCACCGGCAAGGCGCTTGCCTTCACCTCGGATGTCACCCCGCGCTACGTCAAGGCCAACCCCTTTGAAGGCGGCAAACAGGCGGTGGCAGAGGCTTACCGCAACCTGATGGCGGTTGGGGCCAAGCCTTTGGCAACGACGGACAATATGAACTTTGGCAACCCAGAAAAGCCCGAGATCATGGGCCAGTTTGTGGGGGCGATCAAAGGCATTTCGGCAGCGGTTTCGGCGCTGGATATGCCGATCGTCTCGGGCAATGTCTCGCTTTACAATGAAACCGATGGAACCGGCATTCTGCCGACCCCAACCATCGGCGCGGTGGGGATTTTGGCCAGCCTTGATCAGCTGATTTCCGGCCACCCGCAGGCGGGCGACATCGCTTTGGTGATCGGCGAAAGCTTTGGACATCTGGGCCAGTCGGCGCTTTTGGCCGAAGCCTTTGGCATCGAGGCCGGCGACGCGCCTGCCGTCGATCTGGCGGCAGAAAAGCGTAACGGCGAGTTCATGCAGGCCCACCGCAAGCACTTGCACGCCTGTACAGACCTTGCCGATGGCGGCCTTGCGCTGGCAGGCTTTGAGATGGCCGAAGCCGCTGGCCTTGGCCTACAGCTTGACGCAGGCGATCTTGCCACACTCTTTGGCGAAGATCAGGCGCGCTACCTCGTGGCCTGCTCGCCCGAAGGTGCCGCAGCCCTCGAGGCCGCAGCCTTGCTGACCGATGTGCCTGTGCTGCGCGTCGGCCACTTTGGCGGCGATGTCGTGGATCTGGGCGGCGACAGTGCCGACTTGGCGGAGCTGTCAGCCCTTTACCGTGGCGCCTTTGCGGCGGCTGTGGCCTAGAGCAAACCGCTGGCCCGTTCTGCGGGCCAGCAGCGAGATCGCTTTGAACACCCTTGCAGCGCCCCTGCCCGCGTCCTACATTCTGCACAAGTAGAAGGAGCCTGACCATGGCGATTGATGCCACCGCGATCGAAACACTAATCCGCAGCAGCTTTCCAAATGCCAAAATCACCGTGCAAGGCGACGATGGCCAGCATTTTGCCGCCGAAGTGATCGACGACAGCTTTCGCGGCCAGAACCGCGTGCAGCAACAGCGCGCGGTCTATGCCAGCCTTAAGGGGCTGATGGATGGCGCAAATGGTGCGCTTCATGCCTTGGCGCTGACCACCAAAGCCCCGGAATAACGCAAAACATTTATTTGGCCTGCGCGGCTTGCGCATGATGCCAATCAGAAAGGAAACGACATGAGCGCTCAGGATACCATCCGCGAACTGGTCCAGAACAACGACGTTGTCTTGTTCATGAAGGGCGAGAAACTGATGCCGCAATGCGGGTTTTCGTCCAAGGTGGCGGGCATTCTGAACTATTTGGGTGTCGAGTATAAAGACGTCAACGTGTTGTCAGATGCCGAAATCCGTCAAGGCATCAAGGATTTCTCGGAATGGCCAACGATTCCGCAGCTTTACGTCAAGGGCGAGTTTGTTGGTGGCTGCGATATTGCCATCGAGATGACGCTTTCGGGCGAGCTGGACACGCTGCTTGAAGCCAGCGGTGTCGGCTTTGACAAAACCGCAGCAGACAAAATCCGCGAAGCAAACAAGGGCTGATCGGATCAGAAAGTAGCAAAGGACGAACCCTGTAAGGTTCGTCCTTTTTTTATGCCGATTTGCGGTCCTCGACAGCTGCTGCCAAAGATTCGGCACGCGCGGCAATTTCTGCCAGCGTCTCGACCAAGCCCTGTGGCAGAACTGGCACCTCGATCTTTTTAGGCTCGGGGGCTGGGCGCGCCTCGATCTCGGCCAGTTTCGCCTTCAGCTGGCGGTTCTCATCCTCGACAGCGGCGGTCTTATCGGCCAGCATCAGGCCCGCCATCAGCAGCATCCGCGCCTCGGGCAAGCGGCCCATCTGCGCCACCAAGGGCTGGGCCTCGATGTCCAGCATCTGGGCAGCGGCATTTAGAAAATGCTCTTCCCCAGGCTGGCACGACACCATAAAGCTGCGTCCGCCAATGTGAATTTCCAGATCAGCCATGATTTTCGACCTCCGCGACCAAGGGGGTGAGAGCTTTCAGCACCGCAGCCACTTCAGCGCTCTCGGCGGCGCGGCTGGCCTGCAATTGCGCAAGTTCGGTCTGTAAAGCGTGGTTGATCTGCTCGGGATCGATCACATTGCCCTCTGCCAAGCCACGCAATTCGTCCAATTCGGCGTTCAGATCGCCGAGGCTTTCGCGCAGGCGGCCAAGCTCGCTGGCTTGATCTGAGAGCTGGGCGTTCAGATCCGAAATCTCGGCCAGCAAAGCGGTTTTCTCGCCAGTGGCCTTGTCATTGACCACACGCAGCCGTTCGTTCAGCTGCGCGTTCAACATCCGCTCTTCGTCCAAAGCCTCATTCAACTTGGCAAAATCGCTTTCAGGCAGCATCGCAGAGGGTGTCTCATCGACAAGCGGAGCCACAAGCCCCGCAATGCCACGATCAATCCGTTCCAGCGCGATTGTGATCCGCCGTTCCAGTTCTGCTATGTCTTGCATAGGCCAGTCCCTTTCTTGGTCTTCTTGGTCTTTTCGCTCTGCGCGCTCAAGGTGCGAATCGCAGACGGCTGCGTCAAGGTCAATCTTAACCGATTGTGGTGGCAACAACCTCCCCTTTATCTCCAAGGCCTTGCGGGGCGCGCTTGATCTTGCCGCACAGGCTGATATGCAGCACGGGCACGAATTTAACAGACAGGACATCGACCGTGGATATCCAGACGCTTCGCCAGAGCCACCCCGATCACTGGATGCGCGCCGCCGCGATCCGCACTTTGACCCTAGATGCCGTTGCCGCTGCAAACTCCGGCCACTCGGGCATGCCGATGGGCATGGCCGATGTCGCTACGGTCCTGTTTGAAAAGCACCTGAAGTTTGACCCCAAGGCGCCGCGTTGGGCCGATCGGGATCGCTTTATTCTGTCGGCGGGCCATGGCTCGATGCTGATCTATGCGCTGCTTTATCTGACCGGCTACGAGGATATGACGCTGGCGCAGATCAAGAATTTCCGCCAATGGGGCGCGATCACCGCAGGCCATCCCGAATATGGCCATGTGGCAGGTGTCGAGACCACCACCGGCCCCTTGGGTCAGGGCATTGCCAATGCGGTTGGCTTTGCGATTGCTGAAGAAAACCTGCGCGCGCGCTGGGGTGCCAAGGTGCAAGACCATTACACCTATGTCATGGCGGGCGACGGCTGCCTGATGGAGGGCATCAGCCAAGAGGCGATTGGCCTTGCCGGCAAGCTGGCGCTGTCGCGTTTGATCGTGATGTGGGACAACAACGGCATCACCATCGACGGCAAGGTCTCGCTTTCCGACGTCACCGATCAAAAGGCGCGCTTTGCGGCTTCGGGCTGGGATGTGTTTGAATGCGATGGCCACGATCCGGTGGCGATTGACGCAGCGCTTTCGGCTGCAAAAGCCAGCCCGCGCCCTGCGATGATTTCGTGCAAAACCCATATCGCCTTGGGCCATGCCGCCCAAGACACCTCTAAGGGCCACGGCGCTTTGACCGATGCCGCGCAAATGGCGGCGGCAAAAGAGGCTTATGGCTGGACCTCGCCCGCATTCGAGATCCCCGCCAAGATCAAGGCCGAATGGGAGGCTTTTGGCAGCCGTGGTGCGCATGCCCATGCCGCTTGGGCTACGCGTATGGCGACACTTTCGCCCGCAAAACAAGCCGAATTCACCCGCATTTTCGCTGCCGAGACGCCAAAGAAACTGGCGCAAGCCATTCGCGCGCTAAAGAAAACCGCAAGCGAGACCGCACCAAAGCTTGCAACACGTTCAGCTTCAGAAAAGGTTTTGGCCGTGATCAACCCGATCCTGCCCGAAACCATGGGCGGTTCGGCCGATTTGACCGGCTCGAACAACACCAAGACCGCCGATCTGGGCGTGTTTTCGGCTGACGACCGCAAGGGCCGCTATGTTTACTACGGCATCCGCGAGCATGGTATGGCGGCTGCGATGAACGGCATGGCGCTGCATGGCGGTGTGCGGCCTTATTCGGGCACCTTCATGTGCTTTACCGATTACGCCCGCCCCTCGATGCGGCTTTCGGCGCTGATGCAGATCCCTGTGGTCTATGTGATGACGCATGACAGCATCGGTCTGGGCGAAGACGGCCCGACCCACCAGCCGGTGGAACATCTGGCGATTTCGCGTGCAACGCCAAACACCTATGTCTTCCGCCCCGCCGATCTGGTGGAAACGGCCGAGGCTTGGGAAATTGCCGCCACAGCCAAAACCACGCCTTCGGTCTTGGCGCTCAGCCGGCAAAACCTGCCCACCGTGCGCCATGTGCACAACAACGCCAACCTCACCGCCAAGGGCGCCTATGTGCTGGCCGAGGCCGAGGGCAAGCGTCAGGTGATCTTGATGGCGACGGGGTCCGAAGTTGAAATCGCACTGAAAGCCCGCGAGATGCTGCAAGCCAAGGGGATTGGCACCCGTGTGGTCTCGATGCCCTGCATGGAGCTGTTTGCCGCCCAAGACGAAGCCTATCGCCGCAAGGTCCTGCCCGCAGGTCCGGTGCGGGTTGCGATTGAGGCAGGCGTGCGGATGGGCTGGGATCGCTGGCTGTTGGGCGAGCGGGGCCGCGATGGCAAATGCGATTTCGTTGGCATGTCAAGCTTTGGCGCCTCTGCGCCAATGGAACGTTTGTACAAGGAATTCGGCATCACAGCCGAAGCCACAGTTGCCAAGGTTGAAGCCCTGCTTTAACCTTTGAATATCAAGCGATTACAGGCCGCGCTTAATGCGCGGCCTTTGCTTTTCCTGTGATCTTTGCCCATATCGGCCCGATGACTTTGGTCACCACAGGGATCAGCAGCAGGCCCCAGCCCAAGCCGAAGATCCCGTCGATAAAGGCCGTGACCGCCCATGCCACCGCAGCCTCGGCCTGCCCCAAGGCTTGGCCCGCGCCCAAGGCAAGCTCGTGGATCAGATGCGCCGCTGCGCCAAAGCCCAAGACCTCGGCCCCATGCAGCAGGATTGATCCGCCAACCCAAAGCATCGCCGCAGTGCCGATATTGGCCAAAAGCCACATCAGCTTTGGCATCCCCAGCACCAAGCCCCGCCCCAAAGCCCGGGTCAGTGAAAACCGCGCCTTGCGCGCCATATAAAGCCCGATGTCGTCCATCTTGACGATCAGCGCCACCGCGCCGTAAACGCCCACCGTGATCATCACCCCCACCAGCGCCAAGGTCGCCGCCTCGATCCACAGCGCGCTTTCGGGGATGGCGGCAAGGGCGATGGTCATAATCTCGGCCGAAAGGATGAAATCGGTCTTGATCGCGCCTGCAATCTTTTCTTCTTCCAGATGCGCGGGATCTTTCACGTCGAAATCGGCGGCAACCTCGGCAACGCCTTGCGGCGCAAAGACGTGATAGATCTTTTCCGCGCCCTCAAAGCACAGATAGCAGCCCCCCAGCATCAGCAAAGGCGTGATGGCTTGCGGCAAAAACGCGTTCAGCGCCAGCGCTGCGGGCAGCAAAAACATCAGCTTGTTGCGGATAGAGCCAAGCGCGATGCGGCCAATGATCGGCAGTTCGCGGTCGGCGGCAAAGCCCTCAACGTATTTCGGCGTCACGGCGGCATCGTCAATCACCACGCCTGCGGTCTTACTGCCCGCTTTCGCCGCAGCGCCGGCAATATCGTCAATCGAGGCCGCTGCCACTTTGGCAAGGGCTGCAACATCATCCAAAAGCGCTAACAAACCACTCATGCCACCCTCACTCATTTTACCCAATCCTAGCGCTATCCCAGCCGCTTGGCAAACTGGCAAGCTGTTAGCGCCAACAGCAGAAGTTTGCGCTAACAACATGAAAAGACGTCGCTTTTTGACTTTCGAGCCAGACCGGCTGTCTTTATAGCAGAGCGCAAGCACTCATTGGGAAGGACGCGGCATGATCACGATCGGGATTAACGGGTTTGGCCGCATTGGTCGCTGCACCTTGGCCCATATCGCCGAAAGCGCACGCAATGATGTGCAGGTGGTGGCGATCAATGCCACAGGCCCAATTGAAACCAACGCGCATCTGTTGAAATACGACTCGGTTCATGGCCGCTTCCCCGGCGTGGTCAAGGTCAGCGGCAACGAGCTGGATCTGGGCCGTGGTCCGATCCGGGTGATGAGCACCTATGCCCCCGAAGAGCTGGATTGGGAGGGCGTCGATGTGGTGTTGGAATGCACCGGCAAGTTCAACGACCGCGACCTTGCCGCCGTGCATCTGGGGCGCGGCGCCAAGCGGGTGCTGGTCTCGGCCCCCGCCAAGCGCGCCGATATGACGGTGGTTTACGGCGTCAATCACCGCGCGCTTACGCCCGATCATCTGGTGGTCTCGAACGCCTCTTGCACCACCAATTGCCTTGCCCCCTTGGCCAAGGTTTTGAACGATGCCATCGGCATTGAAAGCGGCATCATGACCACGATCCACAGCTATACCGGCGATCAGCCGACGCTGGACCGCCGCCACAAAGACCTGTATCGCGCCCGCGCCGCCGCCATGGCGATGATCCCCACCAGCACAGGCGCTGCCAAGGCGATTGGCGAGGTGCTGCCCGAACTTGCCGGTCTGCTGGACGGATCGGCGCTGCGGGTGCCAACGCCCAATGTCTCGGCCGTCGATCTGACCTTTATCGCCAAGAAATCGGTGACGGTGGCCGAGGTGAACCAGATCGTCAAAGAGGCCGCCGCGGGCTACATGGGCATGGTGATGTCCTATGATGAGGAACCAAAGGTGTCTATCGACTTCAATCATACACCTTTTTCGTCTATCTTTGCTCCAGATCAGACCAAAGTGGTGGGCCGTTCGGTCCGCGTGCTGGCTTGGTATGACAATGAATGGGGCTTTTCTTGCCGAATGGCCGATGTGGCTGGGGTAATGGGGCGGCTCTTGCAGTAAACGGAGGGGTCGTGACCGACCGAATTGCCCTGGTAATGGCGCTGGTGATTTTTGCAGCCACCGGCGCCGATATTTTGTTAAATGACGGCATCGCTTCGCTGTTCTTGCTGCGAAAACTTGAACATCTTATCATTTATCTACAGTTTTGGCGCTAAATGCGGCATGTTGGCGTTGAATGTTGCGTCGTTTTCGTGATGTTAGCGCTAGCAGGCCGCATGTGAGTCGCCTCATTTCAGGAGAGTTTTATGACCGTAAAAGTCGCCATCAACGGATTTGGCCGCATCGGCCGCAATGTGCTTCGCGGTATCATTGAGGCAGGTCGCACCGATATCGAAGTCATTGCCATCAATGATCTGGGCCCAGTGGAAACCAACGCGCATCTGCTGCGCTTTGATTCGGTACATGGCCGCTTTCCGCATCAAGTGACCACCGGCCCGGACTGGATTGACGTTGGCCGTGGTCCGATCCGGGTGACCGCATTGCGCAATCCCGCCGATCTGCCGTGGAGCGATGTCGATATCGTGCTGGAATGCACCGGCATCTTTACCAGCAAAGAAAAATGCGCGGCCCATCTGGAAAACGGCTCGAAACGGGTGCTGATCTCGGCGCCTGGCGATGGCGCGGATAAGACCATTGTTTACGGCGTCAACCACCACACCCTGACCGCAGACGATATCGTGGTCTCGAACGCCTCTTGCACCACCAATTGCCTGTCGCCTGTGGCGCAAGTGTTGAACGCCGCCGTCGGGATCACCCGCGGCTTTATGACCACGATCCACAGCTATACCGGCGATCAGCCGACCTTGGACACCATGCACAAGGATCTGTATCGCGCGCGTGCTGCGGCTTTGTCGATGATCCCGACCAGCACAGGGGCTGCCAAGGCCGTTGGTCTGGTGCTGCCTGAACTGAAGGGCAAGCTTGACGGCGTCGCGATCCGGGTGCCAACGCCGAACGTCTCGGTTGTGGATCTGGTGTTTGAAGCCAGCCGCGCCACCACGGTCGAAGAGATCAACGCCGCGATCCGCGAGGCCGCCGATGGCCGCCTTAAGGGGGTTTTGGGCTATACCGATCAGCCGAATGTCTCGTCCGACTTCAACCACGACCCGCATTCCTCGATCTTCCACATGGATCAGACCAAGGTGATGGATGGCACGATGGTGCGGATTCTCAGCTGGTATGACAACGAATGGGGCTTTTCCAACCGCATGGCCGACACGGCCGTGGCGATGGGCAAGCTGATCTAAACCAAGGTATAGACAAAGGGGGCCCAAGCGGCCCCCTTTTTCATCCAGAGTGTCCGGCCTCAAATCGCAACCGCTTGGTCAGCTCTAAACCGGCGCTAAACCATCTTCAGCCCGCGTGATTGGAAAAACGGGACATAGACCTTTTGCCAATCCTCGGTCGCGGACTGGATCTCTGGCAGATCAGCAGGCTGCATAGCGGTATCAGGCACGGCTAAGACATTCATATCGCCCAAATTCTGAAAGGCGTTCTCGGCCTTATTGCGAAAGTTATCGGCACGGAAAAAGAATGAGAAATGCCAATAAAGCCGGTAACCGTGCTGCAACAGAAAGCCCATCGCAGCCTCGGTTCCAGGCAGGCGTTTGGCCTCGAAATACAACGTCGGCCGCAGGCGGCCGATCGTGGCGCGCGCGCCTTCGATCACCTGCCATTCGTAGCCTTCGACGTCAATTTTGATCAAGGCACAGCGCGCAAGCTCTAGATCATCAAGCCGGATCATTGGCACACTATCGCCTTGGCTGGCAACTTTCGCGGTGCCGTGGTTGCTTAAGGGCTGGCTGAAATCCATTTTCACCATACCGCTTTGCTGGCCAGCCGCCACGGTCAGCAGGCGCACCTGCGACAGCCCATTCGCGGCAAGGGCCGCCGCCAGACAATGGGCCACCACTGGCTGCGGCTCTAAGGCGATAACATGACCCTGCGGCCCAACCTGCTGCGCCATCGCAAGCGCTGTGGTGCCAACATTGGCCCCCACATCCACCGCAACATCCCCCGCGCGCAGATAGCGCGACATCACGATATTCTCGCCTTCAGCAAATTCGCCATAATCCATCAAGGCCTTGCCGATGACCTGATCCTGCTTTGGCCAGAACATAATCCCGTGCCGACAGGGTTGTATCTCGGTCGACGCCGGACGAATATCCATAAAAACCAAACTTTGTTCAGGCATACTGTTTAAAAAATTTCAGGCAAAACATGGCGATCAAAGCCCGCCTGCCCGCCTTAGCCGATCTGTACCAAACCCGCAGCCATCCGCCGCGCCGCCGCGCGGTAATGTGCGGCCGAGAGCAGCAGTCGTGCGTCGGCCTCTGCGTCCAAGCTGCGGATCACCTTTGCCGGCGCGCCCATCACCAAAGAGCCATCGGGAATTTCCTTGCCCTCGGTTATCAGCGCACAGGCCCCAATCAAACAGCCCTTGCCGATTTTCGCGCCATTCAAGATCGTTGCGCCCATGCCGATCAGCGTGCCTTCGCCAATCGTACATCCGTGCAACATCGCCTTATGGCCGATGGTACAATTGGCGCCAATGCTTAAAGGAAAGCCGCTATCTGTATGCAGCACCGCGTTTTCTTGCACATTACTGCCACGCCCAACCTTGATCTGATCGTTATCGCCACGCAGCACCGCACCAAACCAGATGCTGGCCTCTTCCTCTAGCACCACCTTGCCCAAGACAACGGCGGTTTCGGCAACCCAGACCGAGGGGTGAATTTCTGGCGCGATGGCCTCGAGCGAATAAATCATCGGTCGGTAAACTCCTTATTCATCGCGCGCACAAATTCGGCCAAATCGGGCTGACGGTCACGGCGCAACCGCTCGGCCTGAAGGATGGTTTGCAGTTGCGCAAAAGCAATATCAATATCGGAGTTAACAATAACATAATCATATTCGGCCCAATGGCTGATCTCGTCGCGGCTTTTGGCCATGCGGTCGGCGATCACGGAGTCGCTGTCTTGGGCGCGGCCACGCAGCCGGCTTTCCAGTTCGGCAATCGAGGGCGGCAGAATGAAGATCGAAACCACATCGCGCCCCAGCGCCGAGTTGCGGATTTGCTGGCCGCCTTGCCAATCAATATCAAACAGCGTGTCACGCCCCTCTTGCATTGCAGCCTCGACCGGCGCGCGCGGCGAGCCGTAGAAATTGCCAAAGACCTCGGCATGTTCCAGCATATCGCCGGTTCTCACCATCTGCTCAAAGTCGGTTCGGCTGCGAAAATAATACTCCCGCCCATCGGTTTCACCGACCCGAGGGGCGCGGGTGGTGGCCGAGACTGAAAAGCGGATCGTCGGATCCCAAGCCATCAGCCGCCGCGCCAAGGTGGATTTTCCCGCTCCTGATGGCGAGGAAAGAATAAGCAAAAGACCTCTGCGCATGATTTATTCCACGTTTTGAACCTGTTCGCGCATCTGATCTATGACCGTCTTCAGGTCAAGCCCGATCCGCGTCAGCCCCAGACTTTGCGATTTCGAACACAGCGTGTTGGCTTCGCGCATGAACTCTTGCGTCAGGAAATCAAACTTGCGTCCAACTTGTCCCGCCTCGGCCAAAAGCGCGCGCGCGGCCTCGACATGGGCGTGCAGCCGGTCCAATTCTTCGGTGACATCGGTTTTCACCGCCAAAAGCGCCAATTCTTGCGCCAGCCGCGCGGGCTCCAAGCCTTCGGCCGCGCCAAGCAGCTTGGCGACGCCCTGTTGCAACGTCTGGGCGGCGGTGGCGCTGCGCAGATCGACTTCCGCCTTCGCCTGCACAAGCAACACAGCAATCTGATCCAGCTGCGCGGCGATGACCGCCTGCAAGGCCTTGCCTTCGCTGGCGCGCATCGCCTTGAACGCCACGATAAGCGGCGCTACATCGGCCAGAAGGGCGGCGCGCAAGGCGGCGGAATCGCTATCAAGCGCGCTGGTTTCCATCACCCCCCGCACCGCAAGCACATCTGCCCCCGTGGGCTGGCCAAGCGTCACCCCCGCCTGCATCGCCGCATCTTCAACCTGCTTCAGCGCCGCCAAGACCCCCGAAAGCATCGCCCCATTCAGCCGCAGCGCCTCTGGGCCAGTCTCGTCCTCGCGGGCAAGTTTCAGCGACAGATTGACATTGCCGCGCAGCAGCTGCCGCGTCAGCTCGGCCTTAAGCGCATGTTCCAACCCATCAATCCAATCAGGCACCCGCAGCCGCAGATCCAAACCCTTGCCATTGACCGAGCGAAGATCCCACATCCAGGAAAAGCCAGCCCCCTGCCCTTTTTGCGCTGCAAAGCCTGTCATCGATACCGTCATCTTCGCTCCTTTTGGGGCCATCCGTGGCAAAGCCGCGCATTTACCAAATGTTTAGAAAGTTCCCAAAACCGTCTTATTCTATCGTATATCAAGACAGTTTTAACCGAATGCGACAGACGGCCAAGGACCTTGGTTTGGGTCACATTAGGCGGGCGCAGCGCCAAGGGGCAAGAGATGTTGACGTTTTTCAATCAGGGAAAGGCTGAAAAGCCGCTGTCCAGCGAGGCGCAAAGCTGTCTTCAGCTGGTGCGTGGCTATTGGGAGGCGCTGCGCCACGCTGGCCGCTTGCCCTCTCGCGGCGATATCGACCCGCGCGGGCTGTCGGGCGTGTTGGAACGGGTTTTCCTGATCGAGCGCGTCGCACATGGCCAAGCGCGGTTTCGGCTGTCGGGCATGCATCTGCATGATCTTCTGGGGATGGACGCGCGCGGGATACCGCTTGGCTCCTTTTTCGAGCCGGTTGCCAGAACGCGGCTGACTGACGAGCTGGAACAGGTCTTTAGCCATCACAACATCTTGACGCTGCATCTAGAGGCCGAGCGCAGTTTGGCGCAGCCAGCGCTCGCCGCCTGCATGCAGATCTTGCCGCTGGCGCATGACAACGGCACGCAGCAGCTGGCGCTTGGCTGTTTGGTC
Source organism: Cypionkella sp. (assembly GCF_036782355.1). NCBI lineage: Bacteria > Pseudomonadati > Pseudomonadota > Alphaproteobacteria > Rhodobacterales > Paracoccaceae > Cypionkella > Cypionkella sp. Next base: position 17,296 of record NZ_DAIPZF010000020.1, on the reverse strand, counting down.
AGCGAGGGAAAGATTGGCCGCAGCCCAAGGCGCTTTGCGATCGCGCAGCTGCACCACGAGACGATAACGCTGCCGGGCTTAACGCTGGTCAGCAGCGCCAGCAAAACCGCGCCAGACCGGCGCATGACAGCCCCCAGACCGGCGCTGCGCTTGGTCAGTTCTCGCGATTAACTGCCCAAAGCAAAAGGGCAGAGGTTTCCCCCTGCCCTTGATGCTACAGATCCCGAAAGATCAGAGCGCGACGCGCTGTGCAGCGTTGCGTTGCGCCGACAATTCTTCAGACACCAAGAAAGCCAGTTCCAGCGACTGCGAAGCATTCAGACGCGGGTCGCAAGCGGTGTGATAGCGATCCGACAGATTTTCATCGGTGACCGCGCGCAGACCGCCGGTGCATTCGGTGACGTCTTTGCCCGTCATCTCGAAATGCACACCACCCGGCACAGTGCCTTCGGCTTTGTGAATCTGGAAGAACTCGCGCACTTCGCGCAGCACCGAATCGAAGGGGCGGGTTTTATAGCCCGAAGCCGCTTTGATGGTGTTGCCGTGCATCGGGTCGCAAGACCAGACCACCTTGGCGCCTTCTTCCTGAACGGCCTTGATAAGACGCGGCAGGTTGTCGCCCACCTTGCCGGCCCCAAAGCGCGCGATCAGGGTCAGACGGCCCGCCTCGTTTTCGGGGTTCAGCTTGGCCATCAGCACCTTCAGATCGTCGGCAGTGGTGGTGGGACCGCATTTCAGGCCGATCGGGTTCAGCACGCCGCGGGCAAATTCAACATGCGCGCCGTCTGGCTGGCGGGTGCGGTCGCCGATCCAGATCATATGGCCCGAACCTGCAACCACTTGGCCGGTGATGCTGTCAACGCGGGCCAGCGCCTCTTCATATTCCAGCAGCAAGGATTCGTGGCTGGTGTAGAAATCCACGCTCGACAATGTCGGCGCGTTTTCAGAATTCACACCGGCCGCATTCATGAAATCCAAAGCGTCGGAAATCCGGTTCGAGATCTCGCGGTAGCGCTCGGCCTTGTCATGTTCGGCAAAGCCCAGAGTCCAGGAATGCACGCGGTGGATATCGGCAAAACCGCCGGTCGAGAAAGCCCGCAGCAGGTTCAGCGAGGCTGCCGCTTGGGTGTAGGCCTGGAGCATCCGCTGCGGATCGGGCAGACGCGCCTCCATATTGGCGTCAAAGCCATTGATGATGTCGCCGCGATAAGACGGGTATTCAACGCCATCGATCACTTCGGTCGGCGCCGAACGTGGCTTGGCAAATTGCCCGGCCATGCGGCCCACCTTGATGACGGGCACTTTCGCGCCATAGGTCAGCACCACAGCCATTTGCAGCATCACGCGGAAGGTGTCGCGGATGTTATCGGCCGAGAATTCGGAAAAGCTTTCGGCGCAATCGCCGCCTTGCAGCAAGAACGCCTTGCCTTCAGCCGCCAAAGCCAACTGCTTTTTCAGCTTGCGCGCCTCGCCTGCGAAGACCAGCGGCGGATATTTGGCAAGCTGCGCTTCGACCGCGGCAAGGTTTGCCGCATCCGGATAATCCGGCATCTGCACACGCGGTTTTGCGCGCCAGTCCGACTTGTTCCAACCCTTGGTCATGCAAGCTTCCCTTCCGTTAGCGATACCGGAGGCGGTATATGAAAATTATACGTGCTTGCAAAGGGTCAAAGGCGGCAATTTAACGCAGAAGCCACTTGCGGCGGGCCTGAATTCCTGTTTCCTTCGCGCAAATCCGACACATATAGGTCGCAACATGTCCGCGCCATCGGCGAAAGCCACTCAAGTGAAGAAGGCCGTGGCACCACGGCGTTTTGTTTTCCTGTTGCTTGATAAGTTCACCATGATCAACTTCGCGGGCGCGATCGAGCCTTTGCGGCTGGCCAACCACGTCTTGGGCTACCCGGTTTACACTTGGGCGCTTTGTGGCGAGGGCGGCGGCGAGAAGACCTGCTCGAATGGCGCGACGTTCAAGCTTGATTTCGGGCTGGATGATATCGAGCGCGACGACACGATCTTGGTCTGTGGCGGTATCGAGATCCAAAAGACCACCACCAAGCCGGTGCTGAACTGGCTGCGCCGCGAGGCGCGCCGCGGGGTGGCGATTGGCGGCCTGTGTACCGGCGCCTATGCGCTGGCCAAGTCGGGACTTTTGGACGGCAAAAAAGCCACGATCCATTGGGAAAACCAAGACGGCTTTTCCGAGGAATTCGAAGAGGTCAAGCTGACCAAATCGGTGTTTGTGATGGATGGCAACCGCTGGTCTACGGCGGGGGGGATTTCCTCGATTGATCTGATGTTGCGGATCATTGCCAGCGATCACGGCGAAGATTTGGCCAATAACGTCGCCGATCTGATGATCTATTCGACCATTCGCACCGACCAAGACACCCAGCGGCTGTCGATCCCGACCCGCATCGGCGTGCGCCACCCCAAACTCAGCCAAGTCATCCAGATGATGGAAGGCGCTATTGAAGACCCGCTCAGCCCAGCTGATCTTGCCGAAGATGTCGGCATGTCGACGCGGCAGTTGGAACGGCTGTTCCGCCGCTATCTGAACCGCAGCCCAAAGCGCTACTATATGGAGTTGCGGCTGCAAAAGGCGCGCAATCTGCTGATGCAGACCGATATGTCGGTGATCAACGTGGCGCTGGCCTGCGGTTTTGCAAGCCCGTCGCATTTCTCCAAATGCTACCGCAGCCATTACAGCACCACCCCCTACCGCGAGCGCGGCACCCAAGGCATGCCCGGCACTGCAATCGCAGGGCGATTGTCGATCTAAACCAACACGCAAGGCGCGCAAAATTTGCCCGCCCTGCCCCCAGAAAAGTGCAGAATCCCGAGTTTATCTCTCAGCTATCTACTTTTCTTTTTATTTCCTTCACATTAGTCTGCCCTGCAGGATTGCGGTCCAATATGGGAGATAACAATGAAAAAACTACTTCTCGCCACAGCAGCTTCGGCGCTGATGGCAGGTGCTGCCTCGGCAGAAGACGTAAAGATCGGCATTCTGATCGGCTTCACCGGCCCGATTGAATCGCTGACTGGCCATATGGCCAATGCCGCAGAAGAAGCCATGGCGGAAGTCAATGCTTCGGGCAAGGCGCTGAACGGGATGAACTTTGTCTCGGTTCGCGGCGACTCGACCTGTGGCGACTCGGCAGCCGGCACCGCCGCTGCAGAGCGTTTGGTCACCGCTGAAGGCATCAAAGGCATGGTCGGCGGCGACTGCTCGGGTGTGACCGGCGCTATTTTGCAAAACGTGGCCCGTCCAAACGGCATCGTCATGGTGTCGCCTTCGGCCACTTCGCCAGCGCTCTCGACCGCTGAAGACGACGGTTTGTTCTTCCGCACAGCGCCTTCGGACGCCCGCGAAGGCCAAGTCATGGCTGACGTTCTGGTCGAGCGTGGCGTGAAATCCATCGCGCTGACCTATACCAACAACGACTACGGCAAGGGTCTGGCCGAAGCGATTGCAGAATCCTTCACCGCTGTTGGCGGCGTTGTGACGATCAACGCCAGCCACGAAGACGGCAAGGCTGACTATTCGGCAGAAGTTGCAGCCTTGGCTGCGGCAGGTGGCGATCTGTTGGTGGTTGCGGGCTATCTCGATCAGGGCGGCAAGGGCATCATCCAAGCCTCGCTCGATTCCGGCGCGTTCTCGACCTTTGGTCTGCCCGGCGGCATGGTTGGCGACAGCCTGCCAGAAGCCATCGGCCCAGCTTTGAACGGCTCTTATGGCCAAGTTGCACAGTCGGACTCCGAAGGTGCTGCCAAGCTGATCGAAATGGCTAAAGTCAACTCGCCTGCTTGGGATGGCACCTCGCCCTACGCGATGGAAAGCTATGACGCAGCGGCTTTGATCATGTTGGCGATGCAGGCTGCAGGCTCGACCGATCCGAAAGTCTACAAAGACAAGGTGATGGAAGTTGCCAATGCACCAGGCGTCAAAATCGGCCCCGGCGATCTGGGCAAAGCGATGGAGCTGCTCGCAGCAGGTCAAGACATCGACTATGAAGGCGGTTCGGCTGTCGAGCTGATCGGCCCCGGCGAAAGCGCTGGTCGCTACCGCGAATTCGAGATCAAAGACGGCAAATACGAAACCACAAAGTTCCGTTAATTTGATCTGACGCAAAACTTGGCACGGCCCGAGGTCTTCCTCGGGCCGTTGCCATAAAGAAAGCCCGCCGCAGCTGCGGACAAGAGGCCAAGACAGGGGAACCCAGATGATAGACGTCGAAAACCTGCACAAACATTTTGGCGGCTTTCATGCCGTTGATGGCGCATCGCTTAAAATCCAATCGGGGTCGATCACCGGATTGATCGGGCCGAATGGCGCGGGAAAGACCACGCTTTTCAATGTGATCGCAGGACGACTGCCGCCAACCTCGGGGGTTGTGCGGATGGACGGCGAAGACATCACCGGTCTGCCGCCGCATCAGCTGTTCGACAAGGGGCTGTTGCGCACCTTTCAGATTGCGCATGAATTCGGCTCGATGACCGTGCGCGAAAACCTGATGATGGTGCCGGGCAATCAATCGGGCGAAAGCCTGTGGAACGCGTGTTTTCGTCGTGGGGCTGTTGCCGCCGAAGAACGGCGTCTGCGCGAAAAGGCCGATGAGGTGCTCGAGTTTCTGACGATCTCGCATCTGGCCGACAACCGCGCTTCTGACATCTCGGGCGGGCAGAAAAAACTGCTCGAGCTGGGCCGCACTATGATGGTTGACGCCAAGATGGTGTTTCTGGACGAGGTGGGCGCGGGCGTCAACCGCACGCTTTTGAACACCATCGGCGACGCGATTGTGCGGCTGAACCAAGAGCGCGGCTATACCTTTTGCGTGATCGAACATGACATGGATTTCATTGCCCGCATCTGTGGTCCGGTGATCTGCATGGCCGAGGGCAAGGTTTTGGCCGAGGGCACGATCGACGAGGTCAAGAACAACGAGCGGGTGATCGAGGCCTATCTGGGCACCGGCCTGAAGAACAAAGTAAAGGGGGCGGCACATGGCTGAGCCGTTTTTGATTGGCGAGAGCATGACCGGCGGCTATGGCGCGGTCGATATCTTGCACGACTGTACCATTGCCGTCGACAAGGGCCAGATTGCGGTGATCGTCGGGCCAAATGGCGCTGGCAAATCCACCGCGATGAAGGCGGTCTTTGGCATGCTGAATTTGCGCGGCGGCCGTGTGGTGCTGGACGGCGAAGATATTACCAAGCTGACGCCACAGGCCCGCGTGCGCAAGGGCATGGGCTTTGTGCCGCAGACCAGCAATATTTTCACTTCGATGACGGTGGAAGAAAACCTCGAGATGGGGGCTTTCATCCGCGAAGACGATATCAAACACACCATGGCGCAGGTTTACGACCTGTTCCCGATCCTGAAACAAAAGCGGTTTCAGGCGGCGGGCGAGCTGTCGGGCGGGCAGCGCCAGCAGGTGGCCGTGGGCCGCGCGCTGATGACCCAGCCCAAGGTTTTGATGCTGGACGAACCCACCGCAGGCGTCTCGCCCATCGTGATGGACGAGCTGTTTGACCGCATCATCGAAGTGGCCCGCACCGGAATCTCTATCCTGATGGTAGAACAGAACGCGCGACAAGCGCTTGATATTGCAGACAAAGGCTATGTTTTGGTGCAGGGCGCGAACCGCTTTACTGACACCGGACAAGCTTTGCTGGCCGACCCAGAGGTCCGCCGTTCCTTCTTGGGGGGTTGAGGCTATGGATATGCTAAACGCGCTTGTCGCCTTTTTGAACTATGTCTTCGTGCCGGCCATGGCCTATGGCAGCCAATTGGCGCTGGGGGCGCTGGGGCTGACCTTGGTCTTCGGCATCTTGCGGTTTTCCAACTTTGCCCATGGCGACACCATGGCCTTTGGCACCATGTGCGTGATCGGGGTGACGTGGCTGTTCCAATCTTGGGGCATCAGCTTTGGCCCGCTGCCCACTGCCCTGCTGGCCCTGCCCTTTGGCATCGTGCTAACGGCCGCCTTTGTGCTGGCGACCGACCGGATGGTCTACCGATTTTATCGCGTGAAAAAGGCAAAATCGATCATTCTGGTGATCGTCTCGACCGGCGTGATGTTCATCACCAACGGCCTGACCCGCATCATCATCGGCCCGGAAGAGCGCAATTTTCTGGACGGCGAGCGCTTTGTGATCACCGCAGGTCAGTTCAAGGCCTTGACCGGCCTGACCGAAGGGCTTGCGGTCAAAAGCACTGTCGCGATCTCGGTTCTTGTGGCGGCGCTTTGCGTGGCAGCGCTGTTTTGGTTCTTGCAGCGCACCCGCGAGGGCAAATCCATGCGCGCTTATTCCGACAACGAAGATCTGGCGCTGCTGTCTGGCATCAACCCCGAACGCGTGGTCATGGTGACATGGATCATCGCGGCGGCGCTGGCGACGATTGCAGGCACCCTTTACGGTTTGGACAAATCCTTCCGCCCCTTTATCTATTTCCAACTGCTGTTGCCGATTGCGGCCTCGGCGGTGGTGGGCGGGCTGGGCAGCCCCTTGGGCGCGATTGTCGGCGGCTTTATCGTCGCCTTTTCCGAGGTCTTTGTGACCTATGCTTGGAAAAAGGTCGTGGGCTATCTGGTGGTTTTGGACCTAGAGCCGACCACGCTGCTGCAACTGCTGTCGACCGATTACAAATTCGCCGTCAGCTTTACCATTCTGATTATCGTGCTGCTGTTCCGGCCCACCGGCATTTTCAAGGGGAAATGAGATGAAGCGTAACCTTTCCCTTTTCGCAGCCGTTGGGGTGCTGTTTTTGCTGACAGGCATGTTCCAAAGCTGGAACCTTGCTTTGCAGATTTTGAACATCGGCGTGATCTCGGCGATCATGGCTTTGGGCGTCAATATGCAATGGGGCTATGCCGGGCTGTTTTCCACCGGCATCATGGGATCGGTGGCGTTGGGCGGCTTGGCGGTGGTGATTGTTTCCAGCAAACCCGTGCCCGAGGCTTGGGCTGCCGGTGGGCCGCGTCTGCTGCTTGGCCTTGGCTTTGGCATTGCCGTGCTGTTTGCGGCGATCTTTGCCCATCGCAAGATGAAACCGGGGCGCGCGCGCGGCTGGACCTTGGCCGCGATCCTGATTGGCGGCTTCTTCGCCTATCGTGCGATTTTTGACCCGGCCGCCGATGCAATCGAGGCATTCAACCCAGCCACCGCCGGCAATATCGGCGGGCTTGGGCTGCCGTCTTTGCTGGCTTGGCCGGTGGGGGGGCTGTTTGCTGGGCTTGCGGCTTGGGCGATTGGCAAAGCGGTCTTGGGTCTGCGGTCGGATTATCTGGCAATTGCGACCTTGGGCATCGCCGAGATCGTGCTGGCGGTGATGAAAAACGAAGACTGGCTGGCGCGCGGGGTGAAAAACATCATCGACCTGCCGCGTCCTTGGCCAGTGCCCTACGAGGTTGATCTGCAAAAAAGCGCCGAGTTTCTAAAGCTTTCCAACGATTGGGGATTGGATGCGACCCAAGCCTCGACGATCTTTGTCAAGCTTTTGTATCTGTTGATCTTTACCGTGGTTCTGCTGGCGGTGATCTTTTTGTCAGAGCGCGCTTTGAACAGCCCATGGGGCCGGATGATGCGCGCGATCCGCGACAACGAGGTCGCAGCAAGTGCGATGGGCAAAGATGTCACCGCGCGGCATTTGCAGATCTTTGTGATCGGATCTGTTGTCGTGGGGATCGCAGGCGCGATGCTGACCTCGATGGAGGGGCAGCTGACGCCCAACAGCTACACCCCGCTGCGCTTTACCTTTCTGATCTGGGTGATGGTGATCGTTGGTGGCTCGGGCAACAACTGGGGCGCGGTCTTGGGCGGCTTGCTGCTGGGGTGGCTGTGGTTGATCGTGGAAAACGCAGGGCCGGTGGCGATGGGCTATATCACTATGCCGATGCCAGATGGTCTGCTGAAAGACCACCTAATCACCGCGGCGCCGCATTTGCGGCTGGTGACTTTGGGCTTGGTGCTGCTTTTGGTGCTGCGCTTTAGCCCCAAGGGGCTTATTCCCGAGAAATAGCCGCAGCGGGCCAAAGCCCCCAATCCTGCCCCATAAAGTGGAAAACCTCCTGCGGCGCGGCCGTCAGGGGGTTTTCGTTTACGCGGCCAAACACCGTGCCTTGCGGATGCGCAAGCGCCCAAAGCCGCAGGCTGTCCAGATCGGGGGTCAGCGCCACGGGGTTGGTCAGGCGTCCTAGAAAATTCACCTCGGCATGATATTCAACATTGCTGACCGCAAGGCCATTTGGCGCAAGCTGGGCCAGCCGATTGGCCAAGGCTTGCCCGTCATAGCTGGGGTAAAGCGAGGTCAGCACGATCACCGCGTGCAGCCCCAGCGCAAAGCCCGCCCCCATCGCCACGCGCCCGATGTTTTGTGGCAAAAGCCGCGACAGCAGCGCCAGCGCCAGTAGCACCCCGCCAAAGCCCGTCAGCGGCCAAAGCGGCGCAATCGGGTCCATATGGGCGGGCATGGCGATCAGCCCCTGCCCCAAACCAATCGCCAAAACCGCCGCAATCGCCAGACCCACCCCGCCCCAGCCACGCAGCGCCTTGGCACTGGCAAAGCCCACCATCAACGCCACCGCCGGAAAGGCCGGGATCAGGTAATGCACCTGCTTGCCCGAGATCATCGAAAACAACAGCAAAGCCGAAACCGCCCAAAGCGCGCAAAACCGCAACGCCGGCTCTGCACGCCACGCCTGCCCGATCGCGCGCCAAAGCGCCCAAGACCAGCCCCAAGGAAACAGGATCAGCGGCAAAAGCGCGATCAAAAACCACAGCGGGCGATCATGCGCCATCCCGCCCGCCACCCGTGCGGCCGATTGGGTCCAGAGCAGCTCTTTGATAAAGGCCGGTGGTGCGGTGGCCAAAGTCGGCACCAACCACAGCGCCACCAGCGCCAAAGTCACCAGCAGCGTCAGACCAAAGCCCTTGGCGGCCACGCGCAGCTGCGGCGGATGCTCAGCCCAAAGCCGCATTCCCAGCAGCAGCGGCATCAGATGCACGAAAATCACCGGCCCCTTGGCATAGATCCCAAAGGCCAGCGCCAGCCCAAATCCGCCCCAAGCGCGTGCTGTGTGATCGCCCTGCCCGATCCGCCAGATCGCAGCCGCGCCAGCCAGCACACAAAGCCCCAAAAGCGCGTCAAACATCGTGGACGAGCCATAGGTCAGAAACACCGGAAAGCTGATCAGCGCCAGCATCGCCCGCGACGGCAGCGCGGTATCTTGCGGCCACAACCGCCGCGCAAGCATCCCCGTGCCCGCCACCATCGCGACCGCGCAGGCAGGCCCCACCAAGCGCGCGGTAAATTCGCTGACCCCAGTGACAAGCCAAACCAAATTGATCATGGCAAACAACAACGGCGTCTTATGGGTATAAAGCTCACCATTCTTGGTCAGATGCAGCGGATCATGGCTTTGCCACATCTCCCAAGCCACGCTTAGATATCGGGTCTCATCTATCGGCAGCAAGGGGCGCATCGCCACCAGCGCCATCAAAAGCCCAGCCGTTGCCGCCAAAATCGCCCAAAATGACACCCGCATCATCGCTCTCCCTTGCCTTTGGTCTTGGTAGCGCAGCGCCGATGTTTGGTCCATGCCGCAATCAGCCCGAACAAGCCGACAAAACCGACGCATCTTTGTCGCAAAAGCAACGACGAGCGCCGGAAAACCGATTATCCCTAAGCAAAAGGCGTGTCGCGCCGGATGCAAAGAAGGATTTCCCTATGAAAACCCATACCCGCGTTGTGGTCATTGGCGGTGGCGTTGTCGGCTGTTCGGTGCTTTACCATCTGACCAAGCTGGGTTGGTCGGATGTGATGCTGATTGAACGCTCCGAGCTGACCTCTGGCTCGACTTGGCATGCGGCAGGCGGCTTTCACACCCTGAACGGCGACACCAATATGGCCGCTTTGCAAGGCTATACCATCCGGCTTTACAAAGAGCTGGAGGCGATCACCGGCATGTCTTGCGGGCTGCACCATGTTGGCGGCATCACGCTGGCCGACACCCATGAACGCTTTGACCAGCTAAAGGCCGAACGCGCCAAGCACCGCTATATGGGGCTGGATACCGAGATTTTGGGGCCGGAAGAGATCAAGGCCTTTACCTCGGGTCTGGTCAATCTGGAAGGCATTGTCGGCGCGCTTTACGACCCGCTGGATGGCCACCTTGACCCTTCGGGCACCACCCACGCCTATGCCAAGGCCGCGCGGATGGGCGGGGCCGAGATTGTGCTGCACAACCGCGTGCTGGAAACCAACCCCACCGCCGAGGGCTGGGAAGTGGTCACCGAAAAAGGCACGGTCTACTGCGAACATCTGGTCAATGCAGGCGGGCTTTGGGCGCGCGAAATTGGCGCGATGGCGGGGGTTTACCTGCCGCTTTTGCCAATGGCGCACCAATATCTGGTCACCGATGATATCCCCGAGATCATGGATATTCTGAAAACCGGCAAGGAATTCCCGCATGTGATGGATCCGGGCGGCGAAAGCTATCTGCGCCAAGAGGGGCGCGGGCTGTGTATCGGCTTTTATGAAAAGCCCTGCGAGCCTTGGTCGGTTGATGGCACGCCCTGGACCTTTGGCCACGAGCTGTTGAACGAATCCTTTGATAAGATCGAAGATTCGGTGAACTTTGCCTATCGGCGTTTCCCCGTGCTGGAACGCTCGGGCGTCAAGCGGGTGATCCACGGTCCCTTTACCTTTGCCCCCGATGGCAACCCGCTGATTGGGCCTGTGCAGGGGCTAAAGAACTATTGGTCGGCCTGTGCGGTGATGGCAGGCTTTAGCCAAGGCGGCGGCATGGGGCTGGCGCTGGCGCAATGGATGATCGAAGGCGAGGTCGAACGCGACCCGCGCGGCTTTGACGTCAGCCGCTTTGGCACCTGGACCTCGCCCGGCTATACCGTGCCCAAGGTGATCGAGAATTATCAGATGCGGTTTTCGGTCGGCTATCCGAACGAAGAACGCCCGGCAGCCCGGCCGTTCCGCGTCACCCCGATGTATGACAAATTCACCGAGATGCGCGCGGTTTGGGGCCAGCAATACGGGCTGGAAGTGCCAAACTACTACGCTTTGCCCAACGAGCCGGTCTATGAGACCCCCACCTTCAAACGCTCGAACGCTTGGGAGGCCACGCGCCAAGAGGTCATGGCCGTGCGCGAAGGCGTTGGCATCAACGAGGTGCAGAACTTTGGCAAATACCTTGTCAAAGGCCCCAAGGCCCGCGCTTGGCTTGATCGCATCATGGCCGGCACCATTCCAAAGGTTGGCCGCCTTAGCCTGACACCGATGCTGGCGCATTCGGGCAAGATCTTTGGCGATTTCACCGTGTCTTGTCTGTCCGAGCAGGAATTCCAGCTGACCGCCAGCTATGGCGCGCAGGGCTGGCATCAGCGCTGGTTTGAACAGAATATGACCGAGGGTGTCACGGTCGAGAATATCTCGGATGCCCGCTCGGGCTTTCAAATTGCGGGGCCAAAGGCGCGCGAGCTGTTGTCGCGCGTCACCCGCGCCGATGTCTCGGCCGAAGCCTTCAAGTTCATGGATGTCAAACCGATGACCGTGGGCATGGCAAATTGCATCGTGCAGCGCGTCAGCTATACCGGCGATCTGGGTTACGAGATCTTTACCGACCATATGTCGGTGCGCCATCTTTGGGATGTGCTGACGGCCGCCGGCAGCGATCTGGGCCTGCGCGCCTTTGGCATGCGGGCGATGATGAGCCTGCGGCTGGACAAATGGTTCGGGTCTTGGGGGCGCGAATTCAGCCCCGATTATACACCTTGCGAAACCGGGCTTGACCGCTTTATCCGCTGGAACAAAGACGCCGATTGGATCGGCAAGGCCCCTGCGATGGCCGAAAAGGCGGCAGGCGCGAAACGCCGTCTGGTGACCTTTATTGTCGATGCCAAAGACGCCGATGTGGTGGCTTGGGAGCCGATCTGGCTTGAGGGCGCGGTGGTGGGCTATTGCACCTCGGGCGGCTATGCGCATTTCAGCCAAAAGTCGGTGGCGCTGGGGTTCTTGCCTGCCGACAAGATCAAAGATGGTCTGGAATGCGAGATCGAGATCTTGGGCGAGCGGCGGCGCGCCGTGGTGCATCTGGCCCCGCTTTGGGATGGCGACGGCGCAAGGATGCGGGGCTGACAAAGCCTGCCCTTATCGTGCAAGATAGGGGCAGATCAGCGGTTGCAAAGGGCAGCGATGCAGGGGCTACGAATTGTTATTCCGGCGGCAGGTGCCTCTTCGCGGATGCGCGGCGGCGACAAGCTGCTGGAGCAAGTCGAGGCCATGCCACTGCTGCGACGCCAAGCCATGCTAGCGCTTGGGCTTTGCGCCGATGTCGTGGTGACGCTGCGACCCAGCGATGTGGCGCGTCATGCGGTCTTGCGGGGCTTGAAGCTTCAGATTGCTTGGGTGGTGCAGGCCTCCGAAGGCATGGCGGCCTCGATCCGCGCCGGCAGTCTGGGGGCAAGCGGCAGCGTAATGATCCTGCCCGCCGATATGCCCGAGCTTGACCACAGCGATTTGCAGACCCTGACCCAGGCCTTTGCGGCGGCGCCGCAGGCGATTTGGCGTGGTGCAAGTGCCGGTGGGCTCGCAGGCCATCCGGTGATTTTCCCTGCCGATCTGGTGGGACAGTTACAAGAGATCTTGGGCGATGCAGGCGCTCGTGCGGTGCTGGGGGCAAACGCAAACCGGATCCGGCTGTGCCCGCTGGCGGCAGAGCATGCGCTCACCGATCTGGACACGCCCGAGGATTGGGCGGCTTGGCGCGCAAAGGCCAAGCCCTCGGCGGCAAAAGCAACACCCTAAAGCGCCGCGCTAATAGGTCACGGTGACAACGATCTGATCGCTATAGCTTCCGGTGGCGGGCGTTTGCGGGCTGAAAATCCGGCCAAAAACCGTCAGCACTTGGGCGCTGCCACTGCCGGTGCCTGCGGTCTGACTGGCAGGGCTGGTGCCCCAGTCCAGGCTGCGGCCCGCGTCGTGATAAACCCCATAGGCCAGCAAATCGCTGCCACTGAGCATGCGCCGTCCGCTTGGCCCCGCATCCACCGCATGCAGGCCAAAGCCAAGCCCAACCGTATAGGGCGCGGCATTGGTGCAAGAGACGGTGATCTGCGCGCTTTGATCGATCGGCGCGGTGATCTGGCGCGAGATCAGGCCGAAATCCATCGCGGTGACGCTGACGCTGCAACTGGATGTCAGCTCGGCCCTGACGCTAAAGCTGCTGGCAACGCCGGTCTGGGTGCAGCTGACCTCACCATAGGTCATCGTGGCTCCAAGGCCCGCATCAAAGCTCGAGGTGTAAAGCCCCACCACCGCCTCTGCCCCAATCGCGGTGATCTCGCCATAAAGCATCGGTGTGATCAAAGCCGCACCATTGGCGTCCAAGGTCAACGGATAGCTGCGCATCTGCCAGACCTCACCTCCGTGGGAAAAGCTGTTCTGACCAGTCAGCTGATAGCTGAGCGGGGCAAGCCCCTGCCCCGCAAGGCTGCGCGGCGATTGCCCTGCCGCCGCGCCGCCGCTGCCTGCGCCCAGACTGACACAGCTCTGCACCACCGCCCCCGCCGTGCCACCGCTGCAAGAGATCGCCACCGGCCCGCTGGTTTGCAGCACAACCCCGTCGCGCACCGAGATCACCCCGAAATCCAATGAGGCAATATCAGCCCGACACACCAAACCCGCCTGCGCCGCACAGGGCAGCAGCAGCGCAAAACCGAAAGTCAAAATCATCGACCTCATTTGCAGATCACACCTTCAATATAGGCTTGCAGGCCTTTGACTTTTTCATAGGCAAACGCGGCCTCGCAGCGGCTGGTCTGGGTGCTGACGCTCAGTCGGTTGTGCTTGTGCAACCCCTCGACCCAGACCTCGCCATCATATCCAACCACGAAATCCTCACCCGTCCCGCGCAGGCGGGCAATCGCACCGCTGGGCACAAAGCCCCCCGCCACATCGCGCAAAACCACAATCGCGGCATTGGGAGAACCACCGCGAAAATCAACCGTGACCCCACCCCCGCGCGCTGGCACCACATCTTGCGCTGTCGCCGCCAGATTGATGTCAAGCGGCACATCCAGCGGATTGACCGAGATTTTATTGATCCGGTAGGATTGCAAATCCGGCAGAAGCGCCCTGCCAAACAGGCCCGTGCGTGCGGCTTCGCGGTTGTTCAGCTGCACAGGAACCTGCGGCACCCCCAGTTTGACCACCGCAAAGGCGTCTTGGATCGGCGGGCTGGCAAAAAGCCCGCCGCCGGCAAAGACCAAAGCCCCCTCTAAACTGGCGCGCGCAGTGACACGCTGTTGCGCCTTGTTCAACACAAGCTCGGCGCGCCCAATCCGGCTTTGATAGGTGCCGCGCACACTGGCCGCGGTGTCCGAAAGATTGAGCGTATAGCCAAAGCTGCCCGCCGCACGGCTGGCATGGCGCGACAGGCTGGAAGACAGCGTCCCCCCCCTGTCGGCTGTCCTGCCGCAGATCGGCGCTTAGATAGGTGCGCAGGCCCAATGGCATCGACACCGCCATCGAGACGCCAGCGCCGCCATCTCCGACCAGGTCCTGAAAGGCGTTAAAGCGCAGCGCCGTTTTTTGTGCGCGGCGGCGAAAGCCGTAAGAGGCCGAGACGATCAGATTGCTGCCGCTGTCGCGCTTGGTATGGATCAGGCTCAGGCCAAAGCTGTCGCCCTTGGCCCTTGGCGGGAAGGTAAGAAACAGCGCATCGGTGGCCTGCACCCCATCTTGCCCCAGCTGCGGTTGAAAGGCTGTGCTTAGATCCTGATAGCCGGCAAGATTGCGCCGCATGCGGAGCCGCAGCCCAACGCCCAAAAGCTCGCTGCGCAAAGAGGCCGTCCAAAAGCCACCGCTTTGCACCCCGTTTTGGCTTTTTCCAGCGGCCAAGTTGATCTCGGCGCGGTGAAACAGCGCAGCCCCCAACCCCAGCCCCACCACCGCCAAACCCGCCATCGTCTCGCCATGCGCCTCAAGCGTCAGCCGATCCGTCACCCCATAGCGCAGGCTGACAGCACTTGCCGCACGCCCGCTGTAGTTTTCCGCCGCATTGCCAAAAGCCCGCCGCAGCCGGCCATGATCAAGGCTGTAATCCAAAACCCCCTTAGCGAGCAGGCTTTGGGTGGCGAAAAACGGCACCCGCGCCACCTGCTCGCTGCCGCCTTCATCACGCAGCACAAACACCGCCTCGCCACTGCTGGTGATCATCGGCACATGGCTTAAGGTGAAAGGCCCGGGCTCGATCGCACCAGAATAGGCACGCACATTGTCGACATAAACTTCAAGCGTCGAGGGCAGATTGGCCATGCCAGCATAAGACAGCAGCGGATTGGTCATCACATCATCGCGCAGCGAGAAATCGCGGTGCAGCTGCACCCCGCCCATGCGCACCGGCCGCGTCCAAGCCAAACCGCCAGTGCTGACATCGCCCAACGTCAGGCTTAACATCCGGCTGGGGCTTTGCAGCGTAAAAGCGGTGTCATAGCGGCTGAACCTCGCCGCAGCCCTGCTGGTCAAATCAGCGTTTAAGGATCCGGTCTGGGTCAGCACGCCAAAAGGCGTGACAGCCCGCAGCTCTAACCCGGCAAAGAGCGTGCTGGGTCGAAAGCCCTCAAACAGAATGTTATCACCAAGGTTGCTGCTGACTTGATAGTTCAACACCACCCCATAGCCGCCTTGCGCCTGCAACGGGTCTTGCGCCGCCACCGCTGAAAGCGCCACCGGCATCAGCATGGCGGGCGGAACCGTCAAATACATCGCCTGCGCATCAGGATCATAATCATAGCTGAGACCGGAGATCTGATCCAGAAACACCGTCTTACCCAAGGCCCGGGGCACTGCAAGGCCGGCAAGCTCTAGATCCTGCGCCTGTGCCGACATCCGATCAAAGGGCAAGAGCAGCTGAAACTCACTGATCACGCCCGTGTCGCGCCCATTGATATAGACCAGCAGAAACAGCGTCTGATTGGCCTCTGCTGCCGCCTGAAACGACAGCCCCGAAAGATCGGACTGCGCCCATGCCGGTTGCGGCGCAAAGCCTGCAAACAGTACAAGCGCAGCCAAGACCACCCCGCCTCGACCAAGGCCAAAGCAAAGACCCAGACAAAGGCTCGGGGGTCGCAGGGCGCTAAGGGTCAGCTTTGCTACCAAAACACAAAGGCACCGATAGCCGAATGGCAAAGTTCAGCGTTAATTTCGCAGGCCTGCGGCTTGGCAATTGGTCGATCAAAACCCGATAACATTCTTGTCCCCGCACCGCTGTTTTCGCCGTCCGCACCAGACGGATGGTGATTTCCTGATTGGGCTTCATCCGCAGTGCAGGCGGACTTGCCACCACATCGCGCGTCGCCACCAGCGTGCCTTGACCACCATCGCGCAGCCAGCGCATCACCCGCACCTGCCCCAAACTTTCGCCCGGCCCGCTGACCTTGACCTTCAGAATGGCCGTCGTCACATCGCCGGCCACCTGGATCGAGGTCGGCGAGACCATGAACTCGGTGGCAAAAGCCATAGAACTTAGACTGCCGGCCCCCAGCATCAGCCCGATCGCAGCCACGGCCCTCAGCCTTGGCAACAGCCAGATCACGGTGTAAAGGTCACGGTAAGGCCGATGGTATCGCTAAAGCTGCCCATCGCAGGATTTCCGCCATTGGCAATATCACCATAAAGCGTCACGGTATAAACCTTATCGCCAGTGTCAGCCACCAGGGTTGCCACTTCGTTAATAGCCATATCAGTCAAGGTAATAGGCGCCAAAACCAATAAATAAGGCAAGTAATCACCGGTATTGGCTTTCATCGCGCGCACAGCCCCGACCGCATTCGCCGAATTCAGGCCACCGCCAACAATGATCGTCGAAGGCGCACCACCTGCGGCGTTGCAGGTCAAGGTGATCAACGAGGATGCCGTAGTATGCGCCGAACGGCTGATCTGGCCAAAGTTCATCGCCCCAGCAGACAGCGTGCAAAACCGCGCGACCGTCGCGCTGACCGCGATATTGCCCGCCGCTGTTTCAGCAGCAGAAACCGTCAAAGGCGCAAAAACCAGCAAGGCGCAAAAAGCGCTCGCCAAAGTAGAACTCGTTTTCATTAAAGTCTTTCTTCCACTGCGACAGCAGTTGGATTAGGGACGATCAAAGAAGTTCGAAAGTCCTTGGGCCTCATAACGTTATATTCACAAAAATCTATCTAAATACTGAAATAAAACAGAAATATGACGTTTTAAATCATTTAGAGTCGATATATTCGCTTATGCCGTTGCTTTAG
>NZ_DAIPZF010000019.1:57103-63361 GCF_036782355.1 Cypionkella sp. | reverse complement strand
CCGAGACCGAAGCCCGCATCGCCGCAGCGGCACAGGCTGCGGCAGACGCACAGGCTCAGGCGGATGCAGCGGCGGCTCAGGCTGCGGCAGATGCGCAGGCTCAGGCGGATGCAGCGGCGGCTCAGGCTGCGGCAGACGCGCAGGCTCAAGCCGATGCAGCGGCAGCGCAGGCGGCAGCAGATGCGCAGGCTCAGGCGGATGCGGCGGCAGCTCAGGCTGGAATGGATGCGCAGGCGGCACAAAGCGATGTGCCCGTGGCCCCCACCCCCGAAGAGATTGCCGCGCAAGAGGCCGCTTTGGCCCAAGCTCAGGCCGAACTTGCCCCGCAGGCCGATGGCACACTCCTTGATCCCAATGCGGGCCTTAAAACCGCGGTCGAGGTGCTTGACCCCAATGCCCAGCCTGTCGAGGCCCCCGTGGTCTCGCAGGCCGAGGTGCAAAGCCTGACGACCCTACTTGCCGAACCCACAGCCGAGGCTCCCACGGCCACCGCAGCACCCGAGCCCGCAGCCCCAATGGCGATGGCCGATGCGCCTGCCGATACCGCAGCCGCACCGCAGGCCGTGGCCAGCACCACCGAAGTGATGACCGCGCAAAGCGCACGCTCGGCCACCGAAGAATTCGCCGCAGCTCCTGTGGTCGTAGAGGGGGGCAAAAAGAACCGGCTGTCAGACCTTGAGAAATTCGGTCTGGTGGCGCTGGGCGCTTTGGCCGTGGGCGCGATTATCAAAGGCGCCAACAACGCGCCCGCCGAAGACCGTCAGGTGGTCTCGAACACCGGCGACCGTGTGGTGGTGCTGAACCCTGATGGGCAATATCAGGTCTACCGCGACGATGACGCGACGCTGCGCCAGCCCGGATCACAGGTGCGCACCGAAACCTTCAAGGATGGCTCGACCCGCACCACGGTGCTGCGCGAGGGCGGTGATCAGGTGGTGACGATCCGCGATGCGACGGGGCGGGTGCTGCGCCGGGCGACCTATGATGCACAGGGGCGCGAGCGGGTGCTGTTCAACGATCTGGAACCTGAACGCCGGGTTGTGGTTTCGACCCTGCCTGCGCCGCGCGCAAAGCAGGTGGTGATCGCAGCCGAAGACCCGAACGCCGATTTTAAACGCGCAATGGCTGCGCAACAGATCGAAAAGCTGGGCCGCAGCTTTAGCCTGCGTCAAATCCGCGAGATCCCTCAGGTGCGGCATCTGGCGGCGCAGATTGACGTTGACCTGATCAGCTTTGACAGCGGCTCGGCGGCGCTTAAACCGGCCGAGGCGGGCAATCTGGCCGATCTGGGTGGCTTTATGCAGGATATGCTGGCGCAAAACCCCGGCGAGATTTTCCTGATCGAAGGTCATACCGATGCCACCGGTAAGGCTGCGATGAACCTTGCGCTGTCAGATCGGCGGGCGGAAACCGTGGCGCTGGCTCTGGCCGAATATTTCGATATTCCGCCCGAAAACATGGTGATCCAAGGCTACGGCGAGGAAGAATTGCGCATCGACACCCAAGCCAACGAGCCGCGCAATCGCCGTGTGGCGGTGCGCATCATCACGCCTTTGCTGCAAGTGGCGAATTAAACGCTTTGGGCCCCGCCGCTTGCGGGGCCTTATCGGCATGCCACCTTTTGGCAATGGCACAGCGCGCTGGGCTGTCGCATAGTCGCGCAGGAGGTGGCCTTTATGATGCATGATCAAATCCCCGAAACCGCGCTTGCCTGGCACCGCGAGGGGCGCGGGGCGGCGCTTGCCACTGTGGTGGAAACCTGGGGCTCGGCCCCGCGCCAAGCTGGCAGTCAGCTTGCGATTTCGGGCGCGGGCGAGATTATGGGATCGGTCTCGGGCGGCTGTGTCGAGGGCGCGGTGGTGGTCGAAGCGCTGGAGGCGATGCAAAGCGATCAGCCGCGGCTGTTGTCCTTTGGTGTGTCGGATGAGACCGCGTTTTCGGTGGGGCTGGCCTGTGGCGGCACCATTCGGGTTCTGCTGGAACCTGTGGCGCCGATGGCCGATCTGCTGGCCGAGCTGGTGGCGATTAGGGCTGCGCGCAGGCCCGTGGCCTATGCGGTTGATCTGACCGATTGGAGCCGGGCGCTGCTGGTGCCGGGCGCTGCCGCCGAGGCCGATCTGCGGCTGCGCTCGGATAAGGCGGGGGTCGAGGGCGCGCGCTTTATCGCGCCGCATAATCCGCCCTTGCGCCTGATCGTGGTGGGCGCTGTGCATATCGCCCAGCCCTTGGTCGCGATGGCGCGGCTTGCGGGCTATGACCCGACGCTGATCGACCCGCGCGAAACCTTTGGCGCGGCAGACCGCTTTCCGGGTGAGGTGATTTTGGACGATTGGCCGGACGAGGCCTTGCAACGGCTTGCACCAGACGCGCGCAGCGCCATCATCACCCTGACCCATGACAGCAAGCTTGACGATCCCGCGATTGCCTTTGCGCTGCGATCAGAGTGTTTTTATCTGGGCTGTCTGGGGTCGAAAAAGACCCATGCGGCGCGGGTGGCGCGGCTGCAAGCGGCGGGCTTTTCCGAGGCCGAGATTGCGCGCATCCACGCCCCCGTCGGGCTTGCGATTGGCGCTAAGACCCCGGCCGAGATTGCGATTTCCATCCTTGCACAGGTGACAGCCGTGCTGCGGGGGGCGTGATGCAATTTGGGCCGGTGCCCTTGGATCAAGCGCTTGGCGCGATTTTGGCGCATTCGCTGGCTTTGCCTGACGGGCGGCTGCGCAAGGGCTGCGTGCTGGGCAACACCGAGATTGCCGCACTGCGCGAGCTTGGGCTGGCGCAGGTCACCGTGGCGCGGCTGGGGCCTGATGATCTGGCCGAAGATGCTGCGGCAGAGGCTTTGGCTGCGGCCTTGCAACCTGGCTCGGGCCTGATCCGCTCGCAGGCCTTTACCGGACGCGTCAATCTGAACGCACCGGCTGCCGGGGTGGTGCGGGTGGATGCGGCGGCGGTGGCGGCGCTGAACCGCGCGCATCCGGCGATCACGCTTGCCACCTTGGCACCGCTGACGCGGGTCGAGGCGGGGACTTTGGTCGGCACTGTCAAGATCATCGCCTACGGGGTCGAGCGGGCCGCACTGGCGCAGGCCTGTGAAGCCGCCGTTGGGGCCTTGCAGTTTTGCCCGGTGGTGCGCCGCAGCGCCAGCCTGATTTTAACCGCAGTGGAAGGCCAAGACGACAAGCTTGCCCTAAAGGGGCGGCGCGCGGTTTTGGCGCGGCTGACGGCGCTGGGAATGACCTTGGCCGGCGTCGAGGTGGTGGCGCATGACGAGGCCGCACTTGGCGCGGCGATCACGCGGGCGGGCGGCGATATGGTGCTGATCCTGACCGGCTCTGCCACTTCGGACCTATACGACACCGCGCCGCAAGCGCTGCGGCGGGCGGGGGGTACGGTACTGCGCTTTGGCATGCCGGTCGATCCGGGCAATCTGTTGTTTCTGGGCCAATTGGCCGCGCGGCCGGTGGTGGGCCTGCCGGGCTGCGCGCGCTCGCCCGCGCTGAACGGCGCCGATTGGGTGCTGGAACGGCTGGCTTGCGGCATCGCGGTCTCTAGCGATGACATCGCCGCGATGGGGGTCGGTGGGCTGTTGAAGGAAATCCCGATCCGGCCACAGCTGCGCGAACCAAAATTAAGATAAACAATCACAATCATATATTTGTGACGCATACTTCATGTTTGGTGGCGCGCGTGGCCGCTGTTTGTTTTACAAATGTACAGCTAACTGTATAGGTTAAAGCTAAAATTAGGGGCATCGGGATATGCGCCCGATTTGTTAACCTTTTGTTAACTATTCGGTAAATATCGTCACGGCTAGAGAGGGAATATCCAGAGGCCTGAACTTTGGCAAATGACAAATCAAGAAGCCGAGCATGACCCGCAAAAGCCTTTCACCGCAAAAGCAAGTCTTTGCTTATAAATTTTTTCCCTTGGCGATGGTTGCCTTGGTTTGTGCGGGTCAGATTCCGTATTTTTTGGGCCAACAGAATGAGTATCTTTTGTCAATGGCGACGGTATCGACGGGCGGTTATCTGGTTTTGGCGGTTGCAATGGCGCGGGGCGCGCAGGGGCTTGGTCGTTCGGTTCTGCTGCACGGGTTAAGTTTCTTGTTCATAGCGCTATCTGTGCAAAGGCTTTTGCAAAACGTTATCCCAAGCTGGCCGCAGGTTTTGCAGCCGCAGCTTTTTGTTGACTATGGGTTGGTGCCCTTTGTGGCAAATAGACTGTCAAGCATCTGTGCGATTGGGCTCATTTTTCTAAATCTGGCGCTTTTAGTCGAGCTGCGCAGTCGCTGGCTTGCGATCGTCTTTACGATGACGGCCTGGTTTGCTGCGATCTTCGCCTTGAACGGTCTTGTGGTTGACACTGCTTATCTGACCAATGGCATCTCATTTTTCAGCGTCGCCAGTTTGGTAATCGGCGTTACTGCCATGGCGCTGCGGCTGAGTGACGAAGCGCCGTTTTTGGTTTTATTTAAACGCAGTGGGCTGGGATTGTCGCTGCGCATTGTGATTTGTGTTGTCATGATCGAACCTTTGGCGGTCGGCCTTTTTGTCAGCGAATTTGACACGCAGCTCTATTATGTTTCAGCATCGGTGACGCAAGTCGTGGCCATTATTGCTAGTATCAAATTGCCGAATATCCTTGCGGTCGCTTCGGGTTTTGATCAAAACCAGACGCTGTTGCAGCAAGCGGCCGAGTTTGATCATCTGACGGGGCTGTTAAACCGGCATGGCTTAGAGCGGGAGCTTGCAAACAACAGTTTTAACAGCGTGGTGATGCTGGATATTGATCATTTCAAGCAGATCAATGACGCGCTTGGCCATGCTGCGGGCGATAAGCTGTTGGTGGCAGTGGCAAAGACCTTGTCCGGCTGTCTGGGGCCGGATGACGTTGTGGTGCGCTGGGGTGGGGATGAGTTTATCGTGCTGACCCAAGAACATGGTCAAGAGAGGTTACAGGCGCTCTGTGAGGGGCTGCGCAAAGCCATCACGACCTTGCCTGCGCTGCATCTGGCCACATGGCACTTTCAGATAACGATGTCGCTGGGCTATGCGCAGATCGACTTTGGCAAACAGGGCTTTGCGGGCGCTGTCAGTCGCGCCGATCAAGCGCTTTATGCGGCAAAATACGCCGGTCGCAACAAGACGCGCGGCGAAAGAGCCGAGCAGGTTTTACAGCAGTTTCAGGCCGCCTTTATGGCGCCAGAAGCCAAGGTCTGAGCAAAAAAAAGGGGCCCGAGGGCCCCTGATTTCAGAGATAGGCGCGGCAGTTACTTTGCCGAGATCATCATCACCATCTGCCGGCCTTCCAGCCGTGGCATTGATTCGATCTTGCCGATTTCGGTCACATCGGCTGCGACGCGGTTCAGCAGCTCAAGCCCAAGCTCTTGGTGGGCCATCTCGCGGCCGCGAAAGCGCAGCGTGACTTTGACCTTATCGCCTTCTTCAAGGAATTTGACCACCGAGCGCATCTTCACATCGTAGTCATGGATATCAGTGCCCGGACGGAACTTGATTTCCTTGATCTCGATGATCTTTTGCTTTTTGCGGGCCTCGGCCTCGCGCTTTTGAGTCTCGTATTTATATTTGCCAAAGTCCATGATCTTGCACACGGGCGGTTCGGCATTCGGAGAAATCTCTACCAGATCAAGCCCGGCCTCTTCGGCCATTTGCATGGCGCGGGCGGGTGTGACGACGCCGACATTCTCGCCATCCGCGCCGATCAGGCGGATTTCGGGCGACCGGATGCGATCATTGATGCGCGGGCCGGTTTCGCGTTGTGGCGGGGCGTTGTGGGGTCTGCGGGCTATGGGAGTGGTCCTTCATATGGTTGTAAGCGCCGTCAAGATAGTCTTTGCGCGCGCAAGCTTCAACCACATTCGGGCAAGGCGCAAAAACAAGGTTTCGGCAGGGTTTCGCCGGCCTTTTTTGCAGGTGCAGCATGGCTCTGTTCTTCCGATCACGCATCTGTCATAGCGCCCCCGATCCCTTAGGTGAGGGATTTTGGAGAATAAAATGAACAAGAATATCCTTATTGGCTTGGCGCTGATCGTGGCGGCTGGCGCGGGCTACTATGCGTTTGGCATGAAGCCACATGCGGCTGAAGAAGCAGCAGAAGCTGCAATCGAAGCCACGCCAGCTGTGGACGATGCCGCAGCTGCAACCGCCGCAGCGGCGAAAGTGGCTGCGGATGCCGCCACCAAAGCCGCCGCTGACGCTGCGGCTGCCACCCAGGCTGCGGCCGAGGCTGCGGCGCGTG
>NZ_DAIPZF010000019.1:0-57003 GCF_036782355.1 Cypionkella sp. | reverse complement strand
GCCGCCGCTGACGCTGCGGCTGCCACCCAGGCTGCGGCCGAGGCTGCGGCGCGTGCTGCCGCCGATGCTGCTGCCGCGGTGACAACGGCTGCGACCGAGACCACCGCCGCTGCGACCACCGAGGCTGTAACCGCCGCAACCGCTATGGCCGACGACACCATGGCACTGCTGGATCCGGCCAACTTTGACGCAACCAAGATCAATGCCATGATCGAGGCGTCAGAATTGACCAGCGTTGTCAAAGCAACTCTGAAGTCAGGCGTTGATGCGGCCGCTGCCGAGCCTGCAAAGATCACAGAGGCTTTGGCTGCGATCAAAACCGCCTTGGGCCTGTAATCGCCCCCAAAACCACAAAAGCCGCGCAAGGCAACCCTTGCGCGGCTTTTTCATGTCTGAACACCAGTTTAGATGCCGTCGCCGACAAAGGCCTTTTCGATCACAAAATGCTGCGGATCGGAATTTGCACCCTCGACCAGACCAAAGCCTTCCAAGATTGCCTTGACGTCATGGTTAAAGGCAAGGCTGCCGCAGACCATGGCGCGATCCTCGGCAGGCGACATCTGCGGCAGACCCAGATCGGCAAAGACCTTGCCCGAAGCCAGATTGTCGGTGACCCGGCCCATCTGCGCGAAAGGCTCGCGGGTGGTGGTGGGGTAGTAAAGCAGCTTGCCGGCCACCATCTCGCCAATCAGCGGATCATCGGCCAGCGATTGCACCAATTGGCGGCCATAGTCCAATTCGGCGACCTCGCGGCAGGTGTGCATCATGATCACCTGCTCATATTTCTCATAGGTCTCGGGTTCGCGCAGCAGGCTGGCAAAGGGCGCAAAGCCGGTGCCGGTGGCCAAAAAGTAAATCCGCTTGCCGGGCAAAAGCGCGTCATGCACCAAAGTGCCAACCGGCTTGGGGCGCAGGATGATCTCGTCGCCGATCTTGATGTGCTGCAAGCGCGAGGTCAGCGGGCCGTCGGGAACCTTGATCGAATAGAACTCCAGCTCGTCATCCCAGGCAGGCGAGGCGATGGAATAGGCGCGCAGCAAGGGTTTGCCGGTCTCGCCCAAAAGGCCAATCATAACAAACTCACCCGAGCGAAACCGCAGGCTGCGCGGGCGCGTGACGCGAAACGAGAACAGACGGTCGGTCCAATGTGTCACCGCAGTGACGATCTGGGCATCGGGCAAATGGGCTTTGGCGGGGCTTGGGGCGGCTGTTTCGGTCATCTGGATCGCTTCGGTCATGTCATTCATCTTCTTGAATAGGTGGTTTTCCGCTGTGGTGGAAGCCAAAACTCAGGCCCGCAGCCGCGACTGATAGTCATGGGCCTGCCAATTGGCGCGCGCCAGCCACTGCTCTTGCGGTTGGCGATCTGCCATGGCTTGCGGGATTTCCACCTCGTCAAACCCCGACCGCCGCGCCATGGCGTATTGATCGGCAATGATCGCGCCCTGCGCGCGCAGGGTGCCGCTAAAGCCCAAGGCCCGCAGCCGCCGCGCAAGCGTAAAGCCGCGCCCATCCGCGACGCTGGGAAATGCGATGCGAATGCAGGCAAGATCGGCCAGATAGGGCAGCGCCGCTTCGGGCGCGTCGGTTTGTGCGAGGTCCAGCGCGCCGCGATGGCTGGCGATCTGGTCCAGGCCCACGAAGGGCAGGGCGGGCACGGGGCCAAAGCCCTGATCGGTGACAAGAAGGCTCATGCTGGGTCCTTTGCAGGGCTGCGGGTGGCGCGGCCATTGATGAAATGGATGCCGCATTCGGTTTTTTCTTGCCCACGCCAACGCCCCGAACGCGGGTCTTCGCCTGCCGCCACCTTCGAGGTGCAGGGCGCGCAGCCGATCGACGGGTAGCCTTGCGCCACAAGCGGGTGGCGCGGCAGGCGGTTGTTGATCATATAGTCGGCCAGATCTTCGCGGGTCCAATGCGCCAGCGGATTGACCTTGATGCGGGTCTCGGCCTCGGCCTCGAAAAACTCGACCGCTTGGCGGCTGCTGGCCTGAAAGCGTTTGCGCCCGGTGATCCAGCCGTCAAACTCGGCCAAGGCGCGTTCCAGCGGCGCTACTTTGCGCAAAGCGCAGCAAGCATCGGTGTTAAACTGATGCAGGGTGTTGTCGGGATCGTTGAAGCTGACATCGGGTTTCGGCGCGCGGATGATGCGCAGATCGCACAGATCAAGGCTTTCGGCCAATTGGCGCTGATAGGCCAGCGTTTCGGCAAACAGCATCCGCGTGTCGACAAACAGCACCGGCGTTTGCGGCGCAAGGATCGAGACCAGATGCAGCAAAACCACTGATTCCGCCCCAAAGGAAGAAACCAGCGCCACCTTGCCCAGATCCTTGTCGCGCAGCGCATGTTCCAAAACCGAGGTCGCGGCGTGGTGTTTATAGCGCGCGTTCAGCGCGCCAACCCGCACCGCCACGCTGACCTGCGACAGATCACGCGGCATCGTCGACCGCCTCGGGCGGGTAAAGCGCCGCTTTGAAGGGGGCGATGCCAAGGCGCTGATAGGTCTGCAAAAACGTCTCGTCTTGCGCAAGGCGCAAGCCCAGATAGGCCAAAACAATCCGCTCGATCGCAGGCACGATCTGGTCATAGGCAAAGCCGGGTCCGGTCTTTTCGCCAATCACCGCGTCTTGGCTGCCGTCGCCGCCCAGCGTGATCTGATAGCTTTCCACCCCGGCGCGATCCAGCCCCAGAATGCCGATATGGCCGATATGGTGGTGCCCGCAGGCATTGATGCAGCCCGAGATTTTGATCTTCAGCGGGCCGATGTCATGCTCAAGCTTCAGCGCGTCAAACCGCAGCGCGATGTCTTGCGCCACAGGGATCGAGCGCGCAGTGGCCAGCGCGCAATAATCCATGCCGGGGCAGGCGATGATATCGGAAATCAAGCCGACGTTGGCGGTGGCAAGCCCCGCCTCGGACAGGCCTGCGTGCAGGGCTGCCAGATCAGATTTATGCACATGCGGCAGGATCACGTTCTGCTCGTGGCTGATGCGCAGATCGCTGTGGCCATAGGCGGCGGCCAGATCGGCCAGCCGGTGCATCTGTGCCGCCGTCGCATCGCCCGGAGTTTGCCCATGCGCTTTAATGCTGACGGTGACGATGGCGTAATCGGGGTGGCGGTGTGGGGCAAGGTTGGTATCGGCCCAAGCGCGGAAGATCGGATCTTTGCTTCGTGCCGCCTCGTAGCCTATGGTCGGGGCCGTGCGGAACTTTGGCGGCGCAAAGGCTGCGCGAATATCGGCCAGCAATGCCTGATCCGCGCCGCCAAACTGCGGCTTGATCTCGGCAAAGCGCGCCTCGACCATGCGGGTGATTTCCTCGCGACCGGTTTCATGCACGGTGATCTTGATGCGGGCCTTATATTTATTATCGCGCCGCCCCAAGGTGTTATAAACCGAAAGCACGGCTTCGACATAGGCCAGCAGATCCTCCACCGGCAAGAACGGGCGGATCACAAAACCCAGCATCGGCGTGCGGCCAAGCCCGCCGCCTGCAATCACCTCAAAGCCCACCTCGCCAGCGGCATTGCGCTGCATCCGCAAGCCGATGTCATGCGCGCGCGTCACCGCCCGGTCGTTCGGGCTGCCGGTGACGGCGATCTTGAACTTGCGCGGCAGGAATTGAAACTCGGGGTGATCGCTTGACCATTGCCGCAGCAGTTCGGCGTAGGGGCGGGGGTCCTCGATCTCATCGGCCGCAGCACCTGCAAAATGATCAGCTGTGACATTGCGCACGGTATTGCCCGAGGTTTGGATCGCATGCATCTCGACATCGGCCAGCGCCGACAGGATCGCGGGCACCTCGGGCAGCTTCGGCCAATTGAACTGAATGTTCTGCCGCGTGGTGAAATGGCCATAGCCCTTGTCATAGGTCTGGGCGATATCGGCCAAAGCATGCATCTGGCGCGGCGAAAGCGTGCCGTAAGGGATCGCCACCCGCAGCATATAGGCGTGCAATTGCAGATAAAGCCCGTTCATCAGCCGCAGCGGGCGAAACTCGTCCTCGGTCAGGCTGCCCTCCAGACGGCGGCTGATCTGATCGGTAAATTGCGCCACACGGTTGCGCACAAAGGCTTCGTCAAAATCGGAATAGCTATACATTTTGCAAATCCACTTGCTTGCCATGGGCATAGTTTGACGGGCCACGGGTGCGAAACACCTCGCGAAAATGAATGGGCTCGGGGCCCATCGGGCCCGCCTTTGCATCGGCAAGATAGGCGCCCACCACCTCTGTTTGCTGGCCTGCGGCATGCAACAAGCGCAGCTGCGCATGGGCCTCATCTTCGATCAACTCGGCCAGATGATGCTGGCGCGTCCAAAGATCGTCGGCGGTCAGATAAATCACATCGCCAAGACGCAGATCGTTGGCGGTCACGACTTTTGGGCTAAAACGGCTCATGCTGTGGCTTCTTTCAAGGTTGCAAGGGCCTCGCGCGGAGCAAGACCATAAAGGATCACCGCAGGCCCCATAAGCCCGCTTGCGGCCTGCGGCAGGCTTGCAAGACTAGCGGCAATCACCCGCTGATCCGGGCGCGAGACGTTCTCGATCAGGCAGACCGGGGTGTCCGCGGGCGCGCCATGCATCATCAAGCGGCCTTGGATAAAGCGCGCAGATTTCTTGCCCATATAGATCGCGGCCACCTCGCCTTTACGCGCCAGACCAGCCCAATCTTGCTCGGCAAAGCCTGCCATATCGTGGCCAGTCAAGATCCGCAGGGCGGCGTTGCGCCCGCGCCGCGTCAGGCTTTGCCCGATTGCGGCGGCGGCAACCGTGGCCGAGGTTAAGCCCGGCAGAATAGCAAAGGACAAACCCGCCGCCTCCAGCGCCTCGATCTCCTCATCCATGCGGCCAAAGATGCCGCAATCGCCCCCCTTCAGCCGCACCACCCGCGCCCCGGTCAGCGCCTGCGCCACAAGGCAGGCGTTGATGTCCGCTTGCGCGGCCGATGCGCCAAAGCCCGCTTTGCCCATGTCAATAAGGCGGGCCGCGGCTGGGATCAGCGCCAAAACTTCCGCCCCCACCAGCCGATCATGGATCACCACCTCTGCCGCTTGCAGCGCCTGATAAGCCCCAAGCGTCAGATGCGCCGCAGCCCCAGGACCCGCGCCCACAAAGGTCACATTGACCGGATCAGTCGCAAAAATTGGCAAAGCGGTCATCTGGCTACCCCTGTTATCTACGCGGCTAATATAGAATATTTTCCTACAAATGCGCCATAGACCCTTGCCAATAAGGATTTATGTTCTGATATTGGCGCAAATCGGGATGTGATCCCAAAACAGCAGAGGTTTGGCGAATGGTAACCCAACTCGATGATCTAGACCGGAAAATTCTGACCGAGCTGCAAGAGGACGCCGCGCAATCGCTTGATGAGATTGCCCGTAAAGTTGGCTCCTCAAAAACCCCAGTTTGGAATCGCATCCGCCGCATGCGCGAGCAAAAGGTGATCGTGAAACAAACCGCCCTGCTTGACGCCGAAAGCCTTGGGCTCGAGGCCTGTTTTTTTGTCCTTATTCGTACCAGCGAACACGAGGCCGAATGGCAAGGAAAATTCCTGCAAGTGCTGCGTGCGCGCCCCGAAGTGCTGGAAGCGCACCGGCTTGCAGGCGACATCGACTATCTGCTGAAAGTCCGTGTCAAAAACGCCCGCGCCTATGATCTGTTTTATCAGGCGCTGATTTCCGAGGTGAAGATTTTCAATGTCACTGCCTTGCTCAGCATGGAAGAAATCAAATCCACCACCGCGCTGCCGCTGTGAAAACAGGGGGGCTGTCTGCCCCCCACGGCCTTCGGCCTCCCCCCGAGGATATTTTTGCCAAGGCGAAAGGGCTTTCATCTTGGTCAAAATATCCCGGGGTGAGGCGAAGCCGAGGGGCAGAGCCCCTAATCTGCGCGCAGCATCAAGGATTTCAGGCCATGAAAGTGATAGACATCTGCATAGCGCGGCTTTGTGGTCAGGCGCAGCTTTGGCAGGCGTTGGAATAGGATCGGCAAAGCGATTTGCAGCTCGAGCCGCGCCAAAGGGGCGCCGACACAAAAGTGCAGGCCGCCGCCAAAGCTGACATGGGCTTTGGCGCTGCGGCTGGGGTGAAAGCTTGCCGGGTCTTCCCAAACACCGGGGTCGCGGTTGGCGGCGGCCAGCAGCAAGGAGACTTGATCGCCGCGCGCAAAGCGGTGGCCCATCACTTCGACATCCTCATAGGCCCAGCGGGTGAAGATATGCAGCGCGGGGTCAAAGCGCAGGATTTCTTCGCTGCAGGCCTCGGCGGTTTCTGGCGTGATGGTGTTTCCGGTTTCCAGCAGGGTTTTGACGCCATTGCCGATGGTATGCACCGTGGCCTCATGGCCTGCGTTCAGCAGCAAAATGCAGGTGGTGATCAGCTCGTCTGTGCTGAGTTTCTCGCCGGTTTCTTCGGCCGCGATCAGGGCGGTGATCAGATCGTCGCGCGGCTCGGCACGGCGGGCTTCGATATAGCTGCGCATAAAGGCCACAAAGGCCTCGGTTGCCGTGACCGCGCGGTCTTCGCGGGCGCGGTCGCGGCCTGCCATATACATGCCGACCATGGCGTTGGACCAGTGTAGCAGATCATCAGACATGGTTTCGGGTACTCCCAGCAGCCGTGCGATGATGATCACGGGGAGTTTTTGCGCGAAATGTTGCAGCAGATCAAATTCGCCTTGCGGGAAGGCGTCAATCAACTGGTGCGACAGCGCCGCGATTTCGGGCGCAAGCGCCTGGATCCGGCGCGAGGTGAAGGCGCGCAGCACAAGGCCGCGCAGGCGGGTGTGGCGCGGCGGTTCAAGTTCCAGCATCGAATGCGCCTCGACCGCGTAAAACGGCGCAAGATGCGGCGGGATCTTGGGGGCGCGTTCGGCGGGGGCTTCGCGGCCAAAGCGGCGGTCGCGAAAGATCGCGGCGCAGGCGGCGGCATTGGGGGTGGCGATGGCATCGTAATCAACCCAATGAAAGAACGGGCCATGGCTGCGCGCGGTCTCGTAGAACGGATAGGGGTCTTGCACGAAGGCGGGGTCTAGTGGCGATTGAGACAAAGATTTCATGCGGTTATGCCTGTTTCTTGCGCGGTCCCGGCAGCGGGATCAGGCCTTGGGCGATCAGCACGCCAAGCCCTACAAGGGCTGCGGAGCCGGCTTGGCCCCAGCTCCATGCGCCGCCAAAGGCAAAAACGATCAGCATCACATAAAACGGCGTGGTGTTGATATGCAAGGACGACAGCCCAATGCCAAGCCGGCCCACGGCATAGATCCACAGCAGTTGCGAAATCGCCATGCCACTGACCGAATAAAAGATCAGCGCGCCGAAATCGATCCAGCCAAGCGCTGCCCAATCGGGCTGCGCGCCGCCTGTGACCAAAGATCCCAGCGCCACGACCAAGATACAGATTGCAGACCCTGCCAGCGTGACCGTGGTGCGGCCAATCGAGGTTAGATCAGGGAAAGACGTCACCGCCCAGCGCGAACCAAGTGTGAAGGCCAGCACCGAGCCAAAGCAGAACAGCGCGCCAAGGCCCAATCCGATGCCTGCCTCGCCCGGCGCGCCTGTGACCACGATAAAGCCGCCCGCCAGCGACAACAGCCCGCCCAGCATGAGCCCCGCCGTCAGGCGGCGCCCGTCCAGCAGCACCTCGATGGCGATGCCGACCACTGGCATGCTCGCCGCGATCACCGCCACGGTGACGGGGCCGGTCATGCTTTGCCCCAGCGTCATCAGATAGGCCCCAAAGGCAAAACCCGCGCCACCGATCAGGCAGCCTTTGCCCCAATGCGCGCTGAAAACCGCTTGGCGGCCATCCATCAACCACCAGATCGGCAGCAAAAACAGCCCCGACAGCCCGATGCGCGCGGCCGCCAGCAACAGGGGCGGCACATGCGGCATCAAGGTTTGCGCGGCAGGCAGGCCCGCTGCCCAAAGCAGCATCGAGGCCGAGCAAATCAGATTTGCCGCCAAAGTGCCCGAAAGCCCGCCTTGCGGCGCAGAGGTGATCGACATGGGATTTCCTTTTGCGCCAAGCCTAGGGCAGGGCGGGCGCAGTTGGCTGTGCCAAAGCCGACATCACCGCGTCGCGTCAGTCGCTTAAGCCGCGCTTAGGGCCGCGACAATCGCGCCGAAATCGGCGGCCTTGAGGCTGGCACCGCCGACAAGCGCGCCGTCGACCTCGGGCAGGGCAAAAATCTCGGCTGCATTCGAGGGTTTGACCGAGCCGCCGTAAAGCAGGCGCAGCCCTGCGGCCTCGGCCCCGATCAGCCCAGCGAGGCGCGCGCGCAAAAAGCCATGCACCTCGGCGATTTGTGCAAGGGTCGGGGTGCGGCCGGTGCCGATGGCCCAGACCGGCTCATAGGCAATCACCACAGTCGCCGCCGTGCTGCCTGCGGGGATCGAGGCATCAAGCTGCGCGCCAATCACCGCAAGCGTGGCACCGGCGTCGCGCTCGGCCTCGGTCTCGCCCAAGCAGACCACGGCGATCAGACCTGCGGCAAGCGCGGCTTCTGCCTTTTGCCGCACCAGATCCGAGCTTTCGCCGTGATCGGCGCGGCGTTCGGAATGGCCAAGGATGACATGGCTTGCGCCCGCCTCGGCCAGCATCGCGGCAGAGACATCGCCGGTATGGGCGCCACTGCTGTTTTGGTGGCAATCTTGGCCGCCGACCTGCAAGGCAGAGCCTTCTGCGCGCGCGGCCATCGCCGCGATCAGGGGCGCGGGCGGGCACAGAAGCATCTCGCAGGCAGGGGCGGGGTGGGCTGCGATCAGCGCATCAACCTCGGCCAAAGCGGCCAAGCTGCCGTTCATCTTCCAATTGCCTGCTGCCAGCTTTTTCATCTTTGCGCCTCTATGTGATTTGGCCGCAAGCTAGCGAAGCAGGGCCAGCATGAAAAGGGGCCTCTGCGCAAAAGCGCGATCAGGCGTCTTTGAACTTGATCGATTCGCCACAGCCACAGGCCTCGGCGACATTGGGGTTGTTGAACTTGAAACCCGCTTGCAGCAGATCGACCTCGTAGTCGATCTGGGTGCCAAAGAGGAACATCTGCGCCATTGGTGCAATCATCACCCGCGCGCCGTCTTGTTCTACGACCTCGTCCAGCGGATTAACTTCGGCCACGTAATCCATGGTGTATTCCATGCCCGCGCAGCCGCCCTTTTTCACACCGATGCGCAGGCCCTGCACGCCCTGTTTCGACATCAGCTGCGCAATCTGCTTTGCTGCAATCGGGGTGAGGGTGACGGCCGCTTTTCCGGGAATGCCGAACATGGTGTTTATCCTTATCGCGTTACGCTTAAGATAGGTCTGCGCGGGCGCAGGCTCAAGCCCTACATAAAGCCCATTTCAAGCCGGGCCTCGTCTGACATCATCTCCATGCCCCAAGGTGGGTCAAAGGTCATGCCGACGTTGACCTGCTTGATCCCCGCCACGGGTTCAACGGCATCTTGCAGCCAGCCCGGCATCTCGCCTGCAACAGGGCAGCCGGGGGCGGTCAGGGTCATCAGGATTTCGACCTCGTTCTCGGCGCTGATGTCGATGGTATAGACCAGCCCCAGATCAAAGACATTCACCGGAATTTCAGGATCATAGACCGTGCGACAGGCCTCGACCACCGCCTCGTACAGCGGATGCTCGGTGGTCGATGGGCGGATCAGGGGCGCGCCCTCGACCGGATTTTGCGACTGGGTCATATTCGGCTCATTTGGTCGGTGAAATTGAGTTGTTGACCAAATATATAGGGAATTATCCGCCAAGGTCTAGTGCTTGCATGAAAAACGCCGCCAGCCTTGCGGGCGGGCGGCGTAAATCTTGGGGTTTTTGGCTTAGAACGGGATTTCGTCGTCCATATCCGAACGGCCACCACCGCCGCCGCCGCTGCCCGAGGACCCGCCGCTGCGCGCGCCGTAGCCACCTGAGGCACCGCCCGACGACGCACCGCCGCCGCCCATATCCTCATAGCCGCCACGCTCTTCATAGCCGCCGCCACCGCCGCCGCCCGAATTGCCGCCGTCACGGCCGCCAAGCAGGGTCAACTCGCCGCGATACTGGCGCAGCACGACTTCGGTGGTGTAGCGATCAGCCCCCGATTGGTCTTGCCATTTGCGGGTTTCCAACTGGCCTTCGATGTAAACCGTCGAGCCTTTGCGCAGATATTGTTCGGCAATCTTGCCCAAAGCCTCGTTGAAAATCGCCACCGAATGCCATTCGGTGCGTTCCTTACGCTCGCCGCTGGCCTTGTCGCGCCAGGTTTCCGAGGTGGCAATGCGCAGGTTGACCACCTTGCCGCCATTTGGAAAGGACCGCACTTCTGGGTCGCGGCCCAGATTGCCGACGATGATCACCTTGTTGACGCCTGCCATATCGCACTCCGTAATTGCTTGTCTGATGTCGTGACTGTTCGGCAGCATTGCCGAGTGTGGTTAACAAAACCCTTACCGAAGCGTATAGCCTGACCGCTTTGCGCCCGCAACCTGCCTGCCAGCTTGCGCGGTTTGCGGTCGCAGGGGCAGGCAGTGGCTTTTTCCTCGGGACGAAAGCGGTTAGCCTTGGGCCGTAACGGGTGCAAGCGACGGGCAAAGTATGCAGAGATTCGGAGTGGTGCTGCGCAAGTTGGGGCGTAATGCAGGCTGGCGGTTGATGGCTTTGATCGGGTTTCAGATTCTGTGTACCTTGGTTTTGGTGATCGATGTGCTTCACGAGGCCACCCGCGACGGCGGCAGACAGCTGTTTAGCCTTGCAATGCTGCCCGAATTTCTTGCCACCTTGGGCCTTTGCCTTGGCATGGTGGTCGAGGGGCGGTTTGTGTTGCAGATGCGGCGCAAGCAAGCCGATATGGCGCGCGGGCTCAGTGTGGCCGCCGGCGCGATTGATAGCCTGATGCGGCGCTATTTCCGTGACTGGGAGCTGACGCCGGCGGAAAGCGATGTGGCGGCCTTTACCATCAAAGGCTTTTCGATCACCGAGGTCGCGCAGCTGCGCGGATCGGCAGAAGGCACGGTGAAAACCCATCTGAATGCGATCTACCGCAAGGCGGGGGTCTCGGGGCGGGCGCAATTGGTCAGCCTTTTGGTGGAAGAGCTGTTTGCAGCGCCTTTGCCGGGCCAGAGCCTGCCGGATCGGCAGAGCTTGGCCGAGGCGGGCTAGGCGCGGGGTGCAGGGTGCTGGCTTTGCACGGCGCAATCCGCTAGCTTTGCCGCGCAAGGGGTTTGGGTGTCAGGGAACGGATGCAACATTTGGCCGGTAAAACGACAGCGGCGCTTTTGATCGCATTGGTTTGTGCGGGGCCGGATCTGGCGGCGGCAGAGGGTTTGCGGCTTTCGGGCGGTAAAACCTCGAAAACTGCGCTGATGCGGACGCAGATGGCTTTGCTTGATGGCAAGCTTGCGACGCAATACGACAATTCGGCGCGACTGAAACCGACCTCGAACCGCGCCTCGACATTTGAGGCGGTGCCGCTGCGGTTTTCAGGCGCCTATCGCGGTGCTTATCTGCAAAAAGCGCGCAGCGCCGCGCGCAAAAATGGCGTGCCCGAGGATACGTTCTTGCGGCTGATCCAGCAGGAAAGCGGATGGAATCAAGCCGCCCTCTCGCCCAAGGGGGCCAAGGGTCTCGCACAGCTGATGCCCGAAACCGCGCAGCATTTGGGCGTCGATATCAATGATCCCGAAGACAATCTGGACGGCGGCGCGCGCTATTTGCGGATGATGTATGACCGCTTTGGCAGCTGGCGGCTGGCGCTTGCGGCCTACAATGCTGGCCCGCAAGCCGTTGAAAAACATGGCGGTATTCCGCCCTATGACGAAACCGTTAAATACGTCAAAGCCATTTTGGGCTAAGGCCTGCGCCAGTTGCGCCAGCCACAAGGGCTGGCGGCAGGATTATTCCCCCGCCAGTTTGATCACAGGCTCCATTCCGGCCAAAATCTCATCCGAGAGGTGGCATTTGATCTGATGCGCGCCTTGCAGCTGGCGCACGGGCGGCATTTCGCGGTCGCAAAGCCCGTTTGGCACCTGATCTTTCCAGCGGCAGCGGGTCTGGAACGGGCAGCCGGGGGGCGGGTTCATTGCCGAGGGGATGTCGCCTTCCAACACGATGCGTTTGCGGATCACTCGGGTATCGGCAATCGGCACCGCCGACAAAAGCGCCTCGGTATAGGGGTGATAGGGCGGCTGGAACACCTGATCGGTGGTGCCCATTTCAACCACATGGCCCAGATACATCACCATCACCCGATCCGAGAGATAGCGCACGATCGACAGATCATGGCTGATGAACAGCAAGGTGGTGCCATTCTCGCGCTGAATGTCCATCAAAAGATCGGTGACCGCCGCCTGAACCGAGACGTCCAGCGCCGAGACCGGCTCGTCAGCCACCACAACCTTGGCGCCGCCAGCAAAGGCGCGGGCAATGCCAACGCGCTGCTTTTGCCCGCCCGAAAGCTGGCGCGGCATTCGATCCGCAAAGGCGCGCGGCAGTTTGACCAGATCCATCAGCTCGAGCATGCGGGCATGCCGTGCGGCGTCAGAGCTGCCCTGCTTGAAAATCTCAAGCGCGCGGATGATCTGGCGCCCCACTGTCATCGAAGGGTTCAGGGTGTCAAAGGGGTTTTGAAACACCATCTGCACGCTGGAAACCGTATCGGTGTTGCGCTGCTGAATGGGGGTGGATTGCACGTTTTCGTCAAACAGCCGGATCGAACCCGAGGTCGCGGTTTCAAGCCCCATCAGCACCTTGGCGAAGGTGGATTTGCCGCAACCAGATTCGCCAACAATCGCCAGCGTTTCACCGGCGCGGGCTTCAAATGTCAGGGCTTCATTGGCTTTGACGACTTTTTCGTCGCCACCGCCAAAGCTGCCAGAGGAGACGGAATAATATTTCTTCAGATCCTCCATCTTCAGCACCACCTCGCCGATGGCGGCTTTTTCCTTAGTCACCACCTTGGCCAAGGGGGCGTCCCAATCTATTTCGGACCAGCGCAGGCAGCGGCTGGCGTGGCGGTCATCCTCGGGCAGGGCGGACATGCGCACATCGGCCTGATCGCAGCGGCCTTCGGCAAAGTAATCGCAGCGCGGGCCAAAGTTGCAGCCATTGGGCCGTTCATGCGGCAGCGGGAAGTTGCCGGGGATCGCCACCAAAGGCCGCGAGGTTTTATGCGCGGTGGGCAGTGGGATCGAGCGGAACAGCGCTTGGGTATAGGGGTGGCGCATCTTGTCAAAGACTTGGGCGACATTGCCGGTCTCGACCGCTTCGCCGGAATACATCACGCAAAGCCGATCGCAGACATCCAAGATCAGGCCAAGGTTATGGCTGATAAACAGCATCGAGGTGCCGTATTTGCGGCCCAGATCCTTAACCAGATCGACGATGCCGGCCTCGACGGTGACATCCAGCGCGGTGGTGGGTTCATCCAAGATCAGCAGGGCAGGCTTTGACATCAGCGCCATTGCGATGACGATACGCTGTTGCTGGCCACCTGAAAGCTGATGCGGGAAGGCCTGCAAGATGCGGTCGGGGTCGGGCAGGCGCACATCTTCGACGATCTGACGCGCCAGCGCCATCGCCTCGGCGCGGCCCATGCCTTGGTGGATCATCGGCACTTCGATCAACTGCGCGCCGATTTTCATCGCCGGGTTCAGCGAGGCCATCGGCTCTTGGTAGATCATCGCGATTTCAGAGCCGCGCAGCTGGCGCAGCTGTTCTTCGGTCATCGTGGTCAGCTCGCGGCCCTTAAAGCGGATGCTGCCGCCGGTGATGCGGCCGTTTTTGCCCAGATCGCGCATCACCCCAAGCGCGACGGTGGATTTGCCGCAGCCGGATTCGCCGACCAGCCCCATCGCCTCGCCCGGCATCACCTTGCAAGAGAAATCCATCACCGCCGGAATTTCGCGCATGCGGGTGAAGAAGGAGATCGAGAGCTGGTCGATCTCGAGGATCGGCATCGACGGGTCCCAAGGGGTATCGGTCATAGTAGCCTCGCGCGGGTTGAGGGGGCGGGACCGAGGGCTTTGCCCCCGGACCCCCAGGATATTTTGGCCAAGATGAAAGCCATCAGTCTTTGAGGCTTTCTTCGCGCAGGCCATCTGCCAGAAGATTGAGGCCAAGCACGAGGCTCATCAGGGCAAGGGCGGGCACGATGGCGGCATGGGGGTAGAGCAGCAGCAGTTTGCGGCCGGCGTTGATGGTCGAGCCCCAGTCGGGGGATTCTGGCGTGACGCCAAGGCCGAAGAAGCCAAGGGTGCCAAGCAGGATGGTGGTATAGCCGATGCGCAGGCAGAAATCGACGATCAGCGGGCCGCGGGCATTGGGCAGGATTTCCCAGAGCATGATATACCAAGCGCTTTCGCCGCGGGTTTGGCCGGCGGCGACATAGTCGCGGGCTTTGATATCGAGCACCAGGCCGCGCACGATGCGAAACACCGTGGGCGCGTTGACAAAGACCACCGAGACAAAGACGTTGAGCAGGTTTGGCCCCATCGACCAGACCCCCAGCGGGTCGAGGTTGAAGGCAAGGCCGGAATAGGCCCAAAGCCCGATCACCAAAGTGACGCCGATCATCAGGTTGCGTTTGGGCGGGTCGGTGTGAAAGCGCGAGTTCAGCACGGTGCAGGTGAAGATCACCGGAAAGATGAACAGCACGGCTGCGAGATAGACC
Source organism: Cypionkella sp. (assembly GCF_036782355.1). Taxonomy (NCBI): domain Bacteria; kingdom Pseudomonadati; phylum Pseudomonadota; class Alphaproteobacteria; order Rhodobacterales; family Paracoccaceae; genus Cypionkella; species Cypionkella sp. The sequence continues at coordinate 42,354 of NZ_DAIPZF010000019.1, read as the reverse complement.
GGAATGCCGGTGTCGCGGATTTCGGGGGTGACCAGCAGGTAGAACAGCAAGATCACCGGGAAGGCCAGCACCAGGTTGGCCAGAAAGGAGAGTGCTGTGTCCAGCTTGCCACCGAAATAACCGGCAGGCAGGCCCAGAGTGACGCCGACCATAAAGGCGAAGGCGGTGGCGAAGGGGGCGATTTTCAGCACCTCGCGCGCGCCCATTACCATGCGCGAGAACACATCGCGGGCCAGATGATCGCCGCCAAGCAGGAAATAGGGGTAGGGCGGGTTATCAACCCCTGTCAGCGGCAGGCCGGGCAGCGGGTTTTTGGTGCGGCCAAATTGCCCGATCGGGTCCATGGTGATGATCATATTGGCGAAAAGCGCCGTGAAGACCCAAAACAGCACCAGCGCAAGCCCGATCATGCCGACAGGGCTGTCGAACAATTTGCCAAACAGGCCGAGGTGGCGCTTGAAGCGCAGCGAGAGCGCGAAGGTGGCGATCAGAGCGATCCAGACCGGCAGGAACTGTTGCAGAATGCGCAGGATAATCCCGCCCCAGGAAAGTGCGTCTTGCATCATCTACCTCATGCCAGCCGGATACGGGGGTTCAGGAACACATAGCCGATATCCGAAATCAGCTGGGTGATCAGAACGACAAGGACGGCAACAACCGAGCAGCCCAGCAGCAAATCAATGTCATTATTGCCTGCGGCCTGCACAAGGGTCCAGCCGAAGCCTTTGTAGTTGAACAGAAGTTCGGTGATCACCACGCCGTTCAGCAGCCATGGGAATTGCAGCATGATCACGGTAAAGGGGGCGATCAGCGCGTTGCGCAGGGCATGGCGCAGCACCACATCGCGAAAGCGCACGCCTTTCAGCCGCGCGGTGCGGATATATTGCTGGGTCATCACCTCGGTCATCGAGGCACGGGTCATCCGCGAGATATAGCCAATGCCGTAAAGTGCGATGGTCATCACCGGCAGGGCGAAATTCCAAAAGGTGATCTTATCCATCGCCGAAGTGGCGGTGCCATAAAACAGGGTGCGATCCGAAAGCAGGCCCCAATCGCGCAGCAGCGGTGAAAGCCCTGCGTTGACCGAGGCAAAGACCGCCAGCAAGATCACGCCCGAGACATATTCAGGGGTGGCGGTGCTGGCGATGGAAAAGACTGAAAGCACGCGGTCGGTGCGCGCGCCTTCGCGCATCCCCGACAGGATGCCGATCACCAAAGATGCGGGCACCATCACCATCATCACCCAAAACATCAGCCAGCCCGTGGCGCCCAAAGAGCGGCCCAGCACATCGCCGACAGGTTCCTTGGCAAAGGTCGAAATCCCCCAATTGCCCTGCAAAATGCCGCAGAAGGTCGGCGCAGAGCCTGCCTCGGCATAGACATCAATGCAGCGGCCACGGGTCACGCCTTTTTCGTCGGTCAGCGTCCAGCCAGGCGCAAGGCCCAGCCATTCGGCATAGCGCCCCAGCAGCGGGCCGCCGTGGCCATTCTCGACGATCCAGCTTGCGACCGCATCATCTGTCATGCGGACCGAGCCTTCGGAGCGGGCCAGTTTTTCAAGGTTTGGCGGCAGGTTGGTCAGGAAAAAGACCACGAATGTCAAAACAAGTGCCGTGAAAATCATGACGCTGATGCGCCTGATCAAAAACTTTAACATCGATGGTTCCCCTCTGTGCCAATGCGATTGGCTGCCGCTGCAGGCTTATTTTTATATGCAGTCGGATGGTTGCCACGGGCAGGCGGCAAGGCCCGCCCGTGGCAGCTTTGGTTTACGCCATCGACCACTTGTAGTGGTGATGCTCAAACGATGGGTGCATATCGACCGTCACACCTTCTTTGGCGTGGCGGAACAGCGAGCGCCAGTAAGGCTGGATCAGATAGCCTTCGTCTTGCAGGATGGTTTCCAGCGAGACCATGACTTCGCGGCGCGCATCGGCATCCGCCAAGGACAGCGCTTTGAGCATGCCTGCGTCGAACTCTGGGTTGGACATGCCGGTCTCGTTCCACGAGCCTGTCGAAGTATAGGCATAGTTCATGTTCTGCACAGCCAGAGGGCGGTGGTTCCATGTGGTGGAGGAGAAGGGATATTTCTGCCAATCGTTCCAGAAGGTCGATCCCGGCATCACCGTGCGCTTGATCTTGGCACCGGCGTCGCGCAGCTGGGCTGCCACGGCATCGGTCGAGGCGGCTTCAAAGCCGTCATCCAGCGAGATGATTTCAAACTCGGTATCAGCCAGACCAGCGGCGGTCAGCGCAGGCATAAGCCCAGCGGCGTCAACAGCTTGCGCAGGGATCTGCGCGTATTCTGGATGGATCGGGCAGACATGGTGGTTTTCTGCCGTAGTGCCCAGACCGTTATAGCCAAGCTCCAAGATCACCTTTGGATCGACGGCCTTTTGGATCGCCTGACGAACCGCCTTATCCTTGTAAAGATCGCCATTGGTCGAGTTCATCCGGATCACGATGGTCGCAGCCGTCACCGCTTCGATTTTCTTCCAACCCAGACCGTCCAGCTGACCGATAAAGTCGCCGGTGGTCTCGTAGTTGACGTCGATCTCGTCGGAAGCTGCAAGGTTGATCATTGCCGATGGATCGGTGCCGAAATCAATATAGTGGATTTCGTCCAGCGGCGAGGTGCCGCCCCACCAGTTGTGGTTTGGTGCGCGCACCAAGACGGCCTTTTGGCCAACCATGATCTCTTGCGGCACATAGGGGCCGGTGCCGATTGGGTTGCTGGCAGGATCAGAACCTTCAACATAAGAGCTATGGACCACAGCCGCCGGGTAATCCGAGATCGACGCGATCACCGAGATATCCGAAATCGCCATCTTCAGCACAACGGTCATATCGTCGGTTTTGACAACGGCGCCTTCGCGCATTGCCTTGGTGGCCTCGTCGGTTAGGCCGGGGAAGCGCGATGCCATGGCATTGCCTTCAACCGAAGCGTCGCCCCAACGGGTGAACATGCGCACAACGTCATCTGCGGTAAAGGCGTCGCCGTTGTTCCAAGTCACGCCTGGGCGCACATGCAGCGTGTATTCGGTGGCGTCAGCATTGACGTCCCAGCTTTCCAAAAGCCGGCCTTCAAAGCTGCCGTCTGGGTTATACTGAACCAGATATTCCAGCCAGCCACGATAGACGTTGGCAATCTGTGGCCAATCCGCCGTGCGCGGATCTTTCATCGCTTTGACTTCCATTGCGCAGCGCATCACGCCGCCAACTTTGGCCTCTTGCGCCATCGCAGGGGCTTTCAGACCCAGCAGGCCATATGCCGCCGCTGCCGAAACGCCAAGCGAGGTGGTGCGCGCCATGAATTCGCGACGGCTGAGTTTGCCATCCTGAACTTCCTGAGCATGCATCCGTGCCGCTGGATGAATGTCATGCGCCGTAATGCGGGTATCAGTCATTCGTATCTCCCTGTCAGGCTGTGCCTTTGATTTTTGGGTGCAAGCCCGCCGCGCCGCAGCAACCAAGCTGGATTTGCAAGCAAAACCTCTTGGCTTTGGGTGCGACACATTCGACCCTCACGAAGCGCATTCGGCACTTTTTAAACCCGAAGGTCAACGCTTGTATTCGTCATAAAGCATAACATTTGCGACATTGGGCGGCGACAGCGCCTGCCTGATAAGGCTTTAACGGCCAAGCAGAAGAATTTTCAGACGCAGCATTTTGCGCCCGTTTTTTCCGTTACAGCGGATAGATTGCCGCGAATCGCAACAAGATCGGCCGTTATTGGCCGCGGCGAAAGGCCGAGGGCGAAATGCCGGTGCGATGCTGAAAGGCGCGGGTGAAATAGGCCGCCGAGGTAAACCCCAAGCTCTCGCCAATTTTTCCCACTGGCATGTTGGTTTCCGACAGCAATTGCCGCGCCTCAAAGATGCGGCGGTCTTGCAGCAACTCGATCGCCGAGCGCCCACAACTTTCTTGGCAACAGCGCGTCAGATGCGTGGCGGTGATGCCCAATTCAAAGGCCAATTCTCCCACCGAAATGCCGCGGCGAAAGTTCAGCTCCATCAGCGCGGTATAGCGCGCCACCAAACGACGCGCCGCATCCGGTCGCGGGGTCTCAAGCGAAACCTTGGCACTTTGTCGCTCCAGCCAAACCCCAAGCAGACCCAGATGATGCCCCGCCGCCCGCTCATGCGCAGGGCTCAGGCTGTCCATCTCGCGCTGGATCATATCCAAAGTCAGGTTGATCTCTTGCTGGGCATGGGCATCTCTGATGCGCAGATGCAGCGGCTCTTGCGGCAAGGTTATATCAGTGTCTTTTCCGAAAAAGACTGCTGTGCCAAAGACTTGCTGCCCGACCTCAAAGCCGTGCATCACCCCTGCGGGAATAAAGATCGCATTGTGGGCGGTATAGCCGCGTGTGACCCCCGCCACGGTAATGCGACCCTGACCCTTGGTGAACCACAACAAACAGGGCTCTGACAGCGTCCGCATCGCCTCCACCCGCCAGCGCCCAGCCGCAGCCAGCCGCGACATGGCGACAAGGCGGATCTTGCTGGGCGGGATGACAGACATTGTAGACCTTTTTATGACCGTTTGATTAACCATATTCCACGGTTGCCCAAAACCCCAAGACCCAAAAAGCATGACCCGCACTCTCTTTCGAGCAAGGTCTCAGGCGATTTCCCGCCACTCCCGCATCCGCGAGCGCAGCCAGGTCCGCTGGCGTTTGGCGTATTGCCGGCTGGCCAAAGTGGCCGCATCCACGGCCGTCTCCAAGTCGATTTCGCCGCGCAGATGCGCCACCAATTCCGGCGCACCAATCGCCTTGGCCCAAGCACGGCTGGCGTCCCAGTCGGGCAGGGCCGCGCGCACCTCGTCCAATGCACCCTGCTCCAGCATCTGCGCAAAGCGGCGCTTGATGCGCGCATCCAGCCATGCCACATCCGGCCGCAGAACAATCGCCTCAACCTGCGCGCGCGGCAAAAGCGCGGGGCCGGTTTGATCCTGCCAAGACGCCAAACCCCGCCCGGTTGCCGCCTGCACCTCCCAAGCCCGCTGCACCCGTGCCGGATTGTTGCGATCAATCCGCGCAGCCGTCGCGGGATCAAGCTCCGCCAAAAGGGCGGCAAACCCCTCTGCTGCTCGCCGCGCGTCTGCCCGCGCCCGCAGAGCGGGGGCTGTGACGGGGATCTCGGCCAAACCTTCGGTCAGCGCTGAAAAATACAGCCCCGTCCCCCCCACAATTACCACCGGCCGTGCCAGAAATCCCGCCACCTCGCGCAGCCAATGCCCCACCGAATAGGGCTCATCTTGCCCGACATGGCCATAAAGCGCATGCGGCACCGCCGCCTCATCAGCCCGCGAAGGCCGCGCGCTCAACACCCGCCAACAGCCATAGATCTGCAAAGCATCGGCATTGATCACCACCCTGCCATCGCGCGCAGCCAGCTCCATCGCCAAAGCTGATTTGCCACTGGCGGTGGGACCGGCAATCAACACCGGCGCCTCGCGCGAAATTGCTGTGATCGCTGACATGTGATCCTCTTTCATCTTGGCCCAAATATCCCACGGGGGCAGCGCTTTGCCTTAGGCAAAGCGCGTTGGGGGTGTGAAACCCCCAAGCCCGCTTTCAGGAAAACCGCGCCCTTGGTCGCTTAGCCGTTGAATCTGCCCCCGTTTTGCGACATTTTGCGCGGCAGTCAATTCATCATCGAACACAAAGGTAGACCCATGCGCAATGCGGGCGAAGCAAAAGTGACCTACAAGCGGGTTATGCTGAAAATCTCGGGCGAGGCGCTGATGGGCGACCAAGGCTATGGCCTGCATCCGCCAACCGTGCAGCGCATCGCCGAGGAAGTGAAATCGGTGCATGATTTGGGGGTCGAGATCTGCATGGTGATCGGCGGCGGCAATATCTTTCGCGGCCTTGCAGGTGCCGCCCAGGGCATGGAGCGCACCACCGCAGATTATATGGGCATGCTTGCCACGGTGATGAACGCGCTGGGGATGCAAGCCGCCCTCGAATCCCTTGGCGTCTTTACCCGCGTGATCAGCGCCATCCCGATGGATCAGGTCTGCGAACCCTACATCCGCCGCCGCGCCGTGCGGCATCTGGAAAAAAAGCGCGTGGTGATTTTTGCAGCCGGCACCGGCAATCCCTATTTCACCACCGACACCGCAGCGACCCTACGCGCCAATGAAATGGCCTGCGAGGCGATCTTCAAAGGCACCAAGGTCGACGGTGTCTACGACAAAGACCCCAAAAAACACGCCGATGCCAAACGCTATGACACCGTCACCTTTGACGAGGTCTTGCAAAAACATCTGGGTGTTATGGATGCCAGCGCTATCGCTTTGGCGCGCGACAATGATCTGCCGATCATCGTGTTCAGCCTGGATGAACCGGGTGGTTTCCGCGGGATTTTGGCCGGAGAGGGCACTTACACCCGCGTTCAGGGCTAGGGCTTGGTGCCACAAGGGCTATACCTGCCCGCCTGCTTGCTGATATAGATTTAAAAGAAGCCGCGCCTCATCTGCGGCCCAGACGTAAGGAAGACTGCATGTCCGACGATCTTGAAATTGATCTTGATGCCATCCAACGCCGGATGGATGGTGCGATGAATGCGCTGAAAACCGAATTTGGCAGCCTGCGCACCGGGCGGGCTTCGGCCTCAATCTTGGAACCTATTCAGGTTGATGCTTATGGCACCATGACCCCGATCAACCAGCTTGGCACCGTCAACGTGCCCGAGCCGCGCATGGTGGTGATCAACGTCTGGGATAAGGCGATGATCGGAAAGGTTGAAAAGGCGATCCGCGAAAGCGGTATCGGCATCAATCCTGTCACCGATGGCCCCTTGATCCGCCTGCCGATCCCCGAGCTGAACGAAGAGCGCCGCAAGCAACTGACCAAGGTTGCCGCAGGTTACGCCGAAAACACCAAAGTCGCGATCCGCAACGTGCGCCGCGATGGCATGGATCAGATCAAAAAAGCCAAATCCGCCGGCATGGGCGAGGACGACCAGAAAATGTGGTCTGACGAGGTGCAAGAGCTGACCGATAAGGCGATTGCCGCCGTTGATAAGGCGCTTGAAGTCAAGCAAGCCGAAATTATGCAGGTTTAATCCTTTCGAAAGGATTTTATGTGTTGGTCATAGGGGTTTGCCCATTTTGGGCGTGGTGATGGGGTAGAGCGTGGGCTCAGAGAAGGCGTCGGCAGCAAAGCCGCTGCGACAGGCTGACCATGTTGCCATCATCATGGATGGCAATGGCCGCTGGGCCACCAATCGCGGCTGGCCGCGGCTGGTTGGGCATCGCAAGGGGGCCGAGCGGGTCAAGGAAATCGTTCGCTCGGCACCCGATCTTGGCATCAAATGGCTGACGATCTATGCCTTTTCCACCGAAAACTGGAAACGATCTACCGAGGAAGTGCTGGGGCTGATGCGGATCTTTGCGCGCTATATCGAACGCGAGGCCGATCGGTTGGCGGCCGAGGGCGTGCGCATGCGCTTTATTGGTGACCGCAGCCGCTTGGACCCAAAGCTGCAACGGTTGATGGCCGGAATAGAGGCGCGCACCGCTGGCTTTACCCGCCTTAATCTGACTGTTGCGATCAACTATGGCGGCCGCGATGAGATTTTGCGCGCGCTGAAGCAGATTGCGCAAGATGTCACCTTAGGCAAGATTGCCGCGGACGCGATCGACGAGGCAATGCTTTCGGCAAGGCTTGACACGCATGATCTGCCCGACCCCGATCTGGTGATACGCACCAGTGGCGAGACGCGGACCTCGAACTTTTTGCCGTGGCAGGCGGCCTATGCAGAATATGAATTCACCCAAACACTTTGGCCCGATTTTACCCCAGCCGAGCTGGATGAAATCCTGTCACGATTTGGCAACCGAGAACGGCGATTTGGCGGGGTAATAACGGCATGACAACACCATCAGACCGCTGGGCCGATCTGCGCCCAAGGGTGCTTTCAGCTATTGCGATGGTGGCGCTTGGCGCGGTGGAAATCTGGCTTGGTGGTCTCTCATTTCTGCTGTTGGTGACTTTGGCCACTGCGCTGATGATTTGGGAGTTGACCACGATAACAGCCCCCAAAAGCCCGAAAATCTCGCTTGCAATCGCGGTTCTGGCGGCGCTGAGCTTGATTGCGGATGAGGGCTGGCCGTCGATGTCGGCGTTTTTGCTGTTTCCTTGGGTGATTTTGGCGGTTGCTGTCACCCCAAGACTTTATGCGCTGCCATCTGCCGCGATTGCAGCCGCGATCATGATCTCGGGGCATGGGCTGTTTGTGCTGCGCGACGAGGCGGGCACGCCGGCGATATTGTGGTTGTTGGGCGTGGTGATTGCATCTGATGTGATGGGCTATTTTGCCGGGCGCATTCTGGGGGGGCCAAAGTTTTGGCCTGCGATCAGCCCGAAAAAGACTTGGTCTGGCACTGTTGCGGGCTGGATCGGTGCGGCTTTGGTGGGCTTGGGCTTTGTGCTGATGGGGCATGGCACTTGGCCTTTGGTGCTGCTTTCGCCGCTGATTGCCTTTGCGGGGCAGATGGGCGATGTGGGCGAAAGCTGGATCAAGCGGCGCACTGGGGTCAAGGACAGCTCGCAGCTTATTCCCGGTCATGGCGGCTTGATGGACCGGTTTGATGCGCTGACGGCTGCGATGGTTATCGTTCTGATTTTGCAATATCTTTCCGCTTTGCCGGTTGGGGTCTGACCATGCGCTCGGTTTCGGTGTTTGGGGCAACAGGGTCGATTGGCGAAAGCACTTTTGATCTGTTGATGCGCGATGGTGGGCCAGAGGCCTATCGCTGTGTGGCGCTGACTGGCGGGCAAAATGTGGTGCGTCTGGCCGAGATGGCGCAGGCGCTGCGCGCCGAGGTGGCGGTGACGGCCGATGAGGCGCGCTTGCCCGCGCTGCGCGAAGCGCTTGCGGGCACCGGCATCGAATGCGCCGCAGGCACCACCGCGATTGCCGAGGCTGCCGACCGACCCGCCGATTGGGTGATGAGCGCGATTGTGGGCGCGGCTGGCCTGACGCCGGGGTTTCGCGCTCTGCGCCATGGCGGCAAGCTGGCGCTTGCCAATAAGGAAACCCTTGTCACCGCAGGCCAATTGCTGATGGCCGAGGCCGCGCGCTGCGAGGCGACGATCCTGCCGGTCGACAGCGAACATTCGGCGATCTTTCAAGCGCTGGTGGGCGAGGATATGGCGGCGGTCGAGCGCATTATCCTGACGGCCTCGGGCGGGGCGCTGCGCGATTGGCCGCTGGACCGTTTGGCCAGTGCCACCATGGCCGAGGCTTTGGCGCATCCGAATTGGTCGATGGGGGCAAGGATCACGATTGATTCGGCCTCGATGTTCAACAAAGCGCTGGAAGTCATTGAAACACGCGAGTTTTTCGAGATTGAGCCTGACAAGATCGAGGTGATTATTCACCCCGAATCGATCATCCATTCGATGGTGGGCTTTCGCGATGGCGCGGTGATGGCGCATTTGGGCGCGCCGGATATGCGCCACCCGATCGGTTATGCGTTGAACTGGCCGCAGCGCCAATCCCTGCCGGTGGCGCGGCTGGATCTGGCGGCTTTGGGCGCTTTGACCTTTCGTGCGCCCGATCTGAACCGCTTTCCGGCCTTGCGGCTGGCGCGCGAGGTGATGGCGCTGCGCGGTCTGTCGGGGGCGGTGTTCAACGCCGCCAAAGAGGTGGCGCTGGATCATTTTATCGCAGGATCTTTGGGCTTTATGCAGATGGCAGCAGTGGTCGAGGCGACATTATCGCGGCTGGCGGGCGAAATTGCGCTGACATCTGCGGCATCAACGCTTGACGATGTGCTGGCGGCTGACCATTTGGCACGGATAAGGGCGGCAGAAGCCGCCGCAACCCTAAGGAAATAGCCGCGTGGATATGAATGCCTTGATCGCCAGCACCGGCAACGCTGTTTGGGCGACCGTGTTTTTTCTGATTGCCCTAAGTGTGATCGTGGCGATCCATGAATACGGCCATTACATCGTCGGCCGCTGGTCGGGTATCCATGCCGAAGTGTTCAGCCTTGGCTTTGGGCCGGTGATCTATGCGCGGGTTGATAAGCGCGGCACCCGCTGGCAAATCGCGGCGATCCCCTTGGGCGGCTATGTCAAGTTTCTGGGCGACAAGGACGCGGCCTCGGCGCCTGACAGCGCGGCTTTGGGCAGTCTAAGCCAAGACCAACGCAGGCGCACCATGTATGGCGCGCCGCTTTGGGCGCGCACGGCTACGGTCGCGGCGGGGCCGATTTTCAACTTTATTCTGGCGATTGCGGTTTATGCGGTTATGGCGATGGCTTCGGGCGTGCCGGAAGACAAGCCCGTGGTCGGCGCGCTGCGCCCCTTTCCCTTTGACGGGCCAAGCCTTCAGGTTGGCGACGAGATTCTGGCGATCAATGGGGCGGCAACGCCCGATTTTGCCGCCTATGGGGCTGTGGCCGATGCGATTGCAGCTGCGCCTGCCGTGACCTATCACATTCGCCGCGAAGGGGCCGAGATGGATGTTCAGGGCCCGCATCCGCTGCCAGCGCTTGTGGGTGGCGTCTCGCTGCGCTCGCCTGCCTTTGATGCCGATATTCGGCCAGGAGATGTGGTGCTTTCGGTTGATGGTACGCAGGTCTACCGCTTTAACGATATGATCCCGTTGATCTCGGGCAAGGGCGGTGCGCCGGTGAACATCCAGCTGTGGCGCGAGGGTCGCGTGATGGAGTTTCAGCTGACGCCCAAGCTGCAAGACCTGCCCAAAAATGACCTGAGCTTTGAGACCCGCTATGTGATTGGCCTGTCAAACGGGCTGCTGTTCGAGCCGCAAATGCGGTCGCTGCACGGGTTTGAGCCGCTGACGACGGCTGTCAATCAGGCGTGGTACGGCGTCAAGATGACCGGCGTTTCGCTTTACAGCATGGCGGTGGGCAAGATCAGCTCTTGCGGCTTGTCGGGTGCGATTGGCATGGCGAAAATTGCGGGCGATGCGGCAAAATCTGGGATCGAGACCTTTATGATGATGGTCGCGGGCCTGTCGCTGGGCATTGGTCTGTTGAACTTGTTCCCCATTCCGGTTTTGGATGGTGGGCATTTGATGTTCTATGCTTTTGAAGCGGTAACGGGAAAGCCGCCCTCGGAGCGGTTTTTGCGGGTGCTGATGACGGCGGGGCTGGCGATTGTTCTAAGCTTTATGGTGTTTGCGCTGTCCAATGACATTCTGTGCGGCTGAGATTTGGCCATAGTGCTGCCGTAATCCTTGGCTAATTTCCGCTTGGTTGGTGCGAGATTGCTTAAGGAGCAGGGCTATGCAGCGGGGCGCGAACGGCTATCGGGGGCTGTCATTGTTGGTCTGGTTGAATTCTGATCGGCTTATGGCGATTGGCACCGTGGCCTTGGGGCTTTTGGCGGGCGCCTTTCTGGGGCAGGGGCTGCTTGCGCCCTAACGGGTGACATGGCCAAAGCGTGTAGGAAAGGCCGCAAAGATTTTGCCAGCCTTTTGACATTGCTTGCGTCTGCGGTTAACCAGATGCACATAATATAGTGCAATCGGGGGCTCATCATGCTGGCAACGTCAGGCGCAAAGACAACTGGTCTTGCCACATCCTTTCGGCGCGTCAGACCGGCCTTGGTGGCTGTTCTTCTTTCATCTGCAATGGTTTCGGCGCCGTTCTTGACGCAGGCGGTGGCGCAAAGCTACAGTTTTGCTGCGGTGAAAATCGAAGGCAATAGCTTTGTTGATGCCGCAACCATCCTGTCTTATGCGGGAATCACGCGCGGCGCGAGCATCTCTGCGGGCGATTTGAATGACGCTTATCAGCGCATTGTGGCATCGGGTCTGTTTGAGAGCGTCGAATTGCAGCCCAGTGGTGGCACTTTAGTGATTAAAGTTGTCGAATATCCGACGATCAATATCGTCGATTTTCAGGGCAACAAGCGGATCAAAGACGATAAGCTGACCGAGATCATCAAATCGAAAGAGCGGCTGGTCTATTCGCCCGCCCAAGCCGAAACCGATGCGGCCTCGATCGCCGAAGCCTACCGCGTGCAGGGCCGTTTGGCGGCCTCGGTGGATCCGAAAATCATCCGCCGCTCGAACAACCGCGTCGATCTGGTGTTCAATATCACCGAAGGCAAGGTGGTTGAAAACGAGAAGATCTCGATCGTTGGCAATCGCGCCTTTAGTGATCGGCGCTTGCGGCAAGTGTTGCAGACCAAACAGGCGGGCTTTTTGCGCCAGTTGATCAAATCTGACACATTCATTCCCGAGCGGCTGGAGGCAGATAAGCAAACGCTGCGCGATTTCTACCTGTCGCGCGGCTATATTGATGTGCAGGTTCTGGATGCGCAGGGCCAACTTTCGCGCGAGCGCGATGCGACCTTCGTCACCTATACGCTGCGCGAAGGGAAAGTCTTTAGCATTGGCAAGATTAGCACGGTTTCGGCAATTGAAGGCGTGGATGCTGCCGATTTTGCCGCCGTGCAGCGGGGCCGTACTGGGGCGATCTATTCGCCAGTGATTATCGATAATAACATCACGCGGATGGAAAACCTTGCGGTGCGCAAGGGTCTGAATTTTGTCCGCATCGAGCCGCGTCTGGTGCGCAATGACCGCGATCAGACGCTGGATGTGGAATATGTGATCCTGCGTGCCGATAAGGTTTTTGTTGAACGTATTGATATCGAAGGCAATACCACAACTTTGGATCAGGTTGTGCGGCGCCAGTTCCGCACCTCGGAAGGCGATGCCTTTAACCCGCGCGAAATCAAACAGGCGGCCGAGCGGATCCGCAATCTGGGCTTCTTTGAGGATGCAGCGGTTGACACCAAGCCTGGCTCGAATGCCGATCAGGTGATCGTGAATGTCGATGTGATCGAAAAGCCGACAGGCTCGATCAGCTTTGGCGTAAGCTATGGCACCAGCTCGGGCGTGGGTCTGAACTTTGGCTTTTCTGAAAGCAATTTCCTGGGCCGTGGCCAAGGTCTTGCGCTGAATATCTCAAGCGGCACCAGCACGGTGGATTCCAGCATCTCCTTTGTCGAGCCCGCGCTTTTGGGCCGCGATCTGAAGTTCAAGCTGAACGCAGGCTATAACACCACCAACAACGACAACGCTTATTACGACACTCAGAAGATCTCGTTCATCCCTGCTCTCGAGTTTCCGGTGGCCGAGCGCTCGCGGCTTGAGCTGCGCTACAAGCTGTTTCAAGACACGATCAGCAATATAAATCCGGGCTCGACGGCATTAAGCGCCGAGCAGGGCGGCAAATTGGGCAGCGGTTTGGGCTATACCTTTAGCTTTGACAGCCGTCTAAGCGGCATCAGCCCAACCAGCTATACGTTGCTGCGTTTCGGCCAAGATTTCCTTGGGTTTGGTGGCGATGTGAAATACGTTGAAACCAATGCTTTGGCTGTGGCCGAGACCAAGATCTTCAAAGAAGAGCTTGCGGTGCGCGCGATTTTTGAAGGCGGCATGATCAACAGCTATGGCAATTCGACAACGCGGGTGACCGACCGGTTCTTTGGCGCGGGTAAGATCCGCGGTTTTGAGGGCAATGGCTTTGGGCCAAGGGATCTTGGCTCGAGCAATCTGGATGCTTTGGGGGGGAACAAATTTGCGGTGGTGCGGCTTGAGGCCGATTTCCCGCTGGGTCTGCCCGAAGAATACGGCATGAAGGGCGGCGCTTTCTTTGACATGGGCTCGGTCTGGGGTTCAGGCAATGGCGCGGCAGGGGCGACAGATTCGGCGCATCTGCGCTCGGTCGTTGGGGCATCGTTGCTTTGGGATACGCCGGTTGGGCCGTTGCGGTTTAACTTTACCAAGGCGATCAAGAAAGAAACCTACGACAAAGAGCAAAAGTTCGACCTTACCATCCAGACCTCGTTCTGATGCGCAGGCTGGCGGGCATTGCGCTGGCCTTGGGGCTTTCGGCTTGGCCGCTGATTTTGGCGGCCCAGACGCCCGAGGCGGCTTCGGTGCCGCCGGTGGCGATTGTGACGCTGGATCAAGAGCAGCTGTTTGCCGGCACGCTCTACGGCCAAGCCGTGCAAGCGCAGTTTGACGCCGAAGCTGCGGCTTTGCTGGCCGAGAATCGCAAGATTGATGCCGCCCTAGAGGCAGAAGAGCGGGCTTTGACCGATCAGCGCGCCACCATGAGCCCCGAGACCTTCCGCCCGCTGGCAGAGGCCTTTGACGAAAAGGCCAATGGGCTACGCAAAGCGCAAGAGGCCAAATCGCAAGCGGTCTCGCAGGCCCGCGACGCGCGGCGGCAGGTGTTTTTCCGCTCAATCGGGCCGATCATTGGCGATTACATGGTCGAACGTGGCGCTGTGGCGGTGCTGGATAAGGCCAGTATCATCGTATCGCTGGGCTCGATTGACATCACACAAGCGGTGATCGCGCGCATTGACAGCCAGCTTGGCCAAGGCCCCGAGGCGGTTAAACCCTAAGCGGTCAGCGGCTTGTTTTGGTCGCGACTTTTCGTTAGCTAGGCTTACTGACTATAAAGCCTTATCGACCGGAGACTTCATGACTGACACGCTTGCACCGCCGCTCGAGGCAGATATCTCGCTGATCCAACGGATCATCCCGCATCGCTATCCGTTCTTGTTGGTGGACAAGGTGCGCGACATTCATATCAATAAGTCCTGCGTTGGTATCAAGAATGTCACCTTTAACGAGCCGCAGTTTCAGGGCCATTTTCCCGGCATGCCAGTGTTTCCGGGGGTGATGATTATCGAGGCGATGGCGCAGACCTCGGGGATTTTGGTCGGGCTGTCGATGGACTTGGTCGACAAGCAAGCCAATGTTTTCTTTATGGGCGTTGATGCGGTGAAGTTTCGCCGCAAAGTCGTGCCGGGCGATGTGATGGAGCTGCATGTCACCGCGCTGCGCGGTGGCGGTCGGGTTTGGAAATTTGCTGGTCGCGCGCTGGTTGATGGCGAATTGGCCTGCGAGGCCGAGTTCATGGCCATGTTCGACGTTCCGAAGGCCTGAGCATGAGCATTTCGGTGCAGGCACGGATTCATCCTTCGGCCGTGGTCGAGCCAGGCGCTGTGATTGGCGCTGGCTGCCAGATTGGCCCTTTTGTGCTGATCGGCCCCGAGGTTCGCTTGGCCGAGGGGGTCGAGGTGAAATCGCATGCGGTTGTCACCGGCTGGACCGAGATCGGTGCGGGCACGGTGATTTTCCCCTTCGCCTGCGTGGGCGAGGTGCCGCAAGATCTGAAATATGCTGGCGAGCGCACGCGGCTGATCGTGGGCGCGCGCTGCCGCATCCGCGAAGGGGCGACGCTGAACACTGGCACGGCTGGCGGTGGTGGTGTCACGCGGGTGGGCGATGATTGTCTGCTGATGACTGGCGCGCATGTCGGCCATGATGCGGTCTTGGGCGATCGGGTGATCTTGGCCAATCAGGTTGCGATTGCGGGGCATTGTCAGATTGGCGATGATGTCATTATTGGCGGGCTGTCGGGAATTCACCAATTTGTCCGCATTGGGCGCGGCGCCATCATTGGCGCGGTGACGATGGTGACCAATGATGTGCTGCCCTTTGGGCTGGTGCAGGGCCCGCGCGGGGTGTTGGACGGGCTGAACCTTGTCGGGCTGAAACGTCGCGGCGTTGATCGGAGCGATATCACCGCGATGCGCGCGGCCTTTCAGATGCTGGCGCAGGGCGAGGGGTCTTTTCTGGACCGCGCCCGCAAGCTTTCCGAAGAAACTGAGAGCGACTATGTGCGCGAGATGACCGATTTCGTGCTCTCTGCCTCGGACCGTTCGTTCCTGACGCCGAAATGAGCCGGCTTGCCATCATCGCGGGGCGTGGCGCTTTGCCGGCAGCCTTGGTCGCGGCGCTGCCGCAGGCTCCGGTGATTTGCGCGCTTGATGGCTTTGCACCAGAAGGTCTGGCGGTGGATCTGGTGTTTCGGGTTGAAAGGCTGGCGCTGTTTTTGCGCAAGCTGGAAGATCTTGGCGTGACAGAGGTGATCTTTGCCGGTGCCGTGCAGCGCCCGCGTCTGGACCCTGCGTTGTTTGACCCGCAAACCGCACAGATGGTGCCACGGCTGATGGCGGCGATGGCGTCAGGCGATGACGCCACCTTACGCGAAGTGATTGCGATCTTTGAGGATTTCGGCTTTGCCGTGGTGGGTGTTGAAACCATAGCCCGCGATCTTTTGCCAAGTGCTGCGGTGCTGGCGGGGCAGATTACCGCGCAAGACGAGGCCGATGCTGCGCGCGCGGCAAGCATTGTCGCGGCCTTGGGGGCGGTGGATGTCGGCCAAGGCGCTGTGGTGGCGCAGGGCCTCTGTTTGGGCGTCGAGACGCTGGGCGGCACCGATGCGATGCTGGCCGTCGTGGCGGGCCTGCCGCAGGCGTTGCGGCCAAAGGGCGGGCTGTTTTACAAGACCGCCAAGACCGCGCAAGACCGCCGGATTGATCTGCCGACGCTTGGCCCTGCGACGGTTGACGCGGTGGCCGCCGCTGGTCTTTCGGGGCTATGCTTTCAGGCGGGCTCGGTGATCTGCCTTGATCTGCCCGAAATGCAGGCGCGCGCAGTTCAGCACGGCCTGCTGTTATGGGCGCGCTAAGGGTCTTTCTAATAGCGGGCGAGCCTTCGGGCGACCGTTTGGGCGCGGCCCTGATGGCGGGCCTGCGGGCTTTGCATGCCGATGTGGTGTTCAGCGGGGTCGGCGGCGCCTTGATGCAGGCGCAGGGGCTGCAGAGCCTATTTCCGATGGAAGAGCTGTCGGTGATGGGCATTGCCGAGGTGCTACCGAAATATCGCCAGCTGAAACGCCGCATTGCCCAGACCGCCGAGGCGGCGCTGGCCGCAGGCCCAAGCGTGATGATCAGCATCGACAGCCCCGATTTCTGCCTGCGTGTGGCCAAGCGCGTCAAGGCGCAGCGCCCTGATCTGCCGACGGTGCATTATGTCGCCCCCTCGGTCTGGGCGTGGCGGCCCAAACGCGCGGGCAAGATGGCGCGAGTGATCGACCATGTGCTGGCGCTTTTGCCCTTCGAGCCGCCCTTGATGCGCGCGGCGGGGATGAGTTGCGATTTTGTCGGCCATCCGGTGGTGGCCGAAGCCTTGGCAACGCCGGAAGAGCGGGCGCTTATGGCGGGCGAGGCGCCTTTGATCTTGGCGCTGCCCGGATCGCGGCGCGGCGAGGTTACGCGGCTGGCGCCTGTCATCGCGGAGGTTCTGGCGCAGATAAAGGTGGTTTACCCTGCGGCGCGGGTGGCCTTGCCGACAGTGCGCGGCGTGGCCGATCTGGTGACCGATCTGTCGCGCGACTGGCCGATTGTGCCGCAGATCATCCAAGACCCCGCGCTGAAACGTGCAGCCTTTGCGGCGGCAGATGTGGCGATTGCGGCCTCTGGCACTGTTTCGCTGGAACTTGCGGCCAATGGCTGCCCGATGGTGATCGCCTATGACATGCACCCGCTCACGCTCTGGCTGATGCGGCGCGCGGCTTTGATTGATACCGTCACGCTGGTCAATCTGGTTTCGGAAACCCGCGTGGTGCCCGAATTTATCGGCGCCAATTGCCGCGCTGATCTGATTGCCCCTGCGGTCTTGGCGCTGTTGCAGGGGGCGGGGGATCAGCAGGCGGCGATGGCGCTGACGATGCAGCGGCTGGGGCAGGGCGGCTTAGCGCCCGGCCTGCGGGCGGCACAATCTGTGCTGGATTTTCTGAAAATCTGAGCGAAAAAGCGCCTCAGCGCCCCTTCCAGATCCAGCCGCCGCCAAAAACGCGGCTGCCTTCGGCGGCGTAAAACACGCAAGCTTGACCCGCCGAGACGCCATCTTCGGGGTCCAGCAGCTCGACCGTGGCTTCAGTTGCCGAAATCGGCCGGATCACCGCAGGGCGCGGCGGGCGGGTCGAGCGGACCTTGACGCTCAGATGCCATTCGGAGCGCGAGGTAAAGGGCTCGTCGCCCAGCCAATTGATCTCGCGCAGCGGAATTGTGCGGGTCGAAAGTGCCTCGCGGGGGCCGACGATGACATGGCGCTGCTCGGGGTCAAGGCGCACCACATACAAAGGATCGCCCAAGCCGCCAATGCCCAAACCCTTGCGCTGGCCAATGGTGTAATGGATGACGCCGCGGTGCTGGCCAAGAATATTTCCTGCCATATCAATGATATCACCCGGCTCTGCCGACCCCGGCCGCAGCTTTTCGATCACGGCTGCATAATTGCCATTGGGCACAAAACAGATGTCCTGACTGTCGGGCTTATCGGCCACCGACAGCCCGTATTTCGAGGCCAGCGCCCGCGTCTCGGCCTTAGAGGCCAGATGGCCCAAGGGAAAGCGCAAATAGGACAGCTGCTCTGCGGTGGTGGAAAACAGAAAGTAGCTTTGGTCACGATTGGCGTCGCTTGCCATGTGCAATTCGGGCCCAGTGCCGATTTTGCGCTGAATATAATGCCCGGTGGCCATGCAATCGGCGTTCAGATCCTTGGCCGTGGCCAAAAGATCCTTGAACTTCACCCGCTCGTTGCAGCGAATGCAGGGCACGGGGGTTGCGCCCGACAAATAGGCGTCGGCAAATTCCTCGATCACGGCTTCGCGGAAAGTGTTTTCATAATCAAGAACATAGTGCGGAAAGCCCATGGTCTCGGCCACCCGGGCGGCATCGTGAATATCGCGCCCAGCACAGCAGGCACCCTTTTTCGCCAGCGCCGCACCGTGGTCATAAAGTTGCAGGGTAACGCCCACGACATCATAGCCCTCTTCCGCCAATTGCGCCGCCACAACCGAGGAATCAACCCCGCCGGACATCGCCACCACCACACGGGTGTCAGCAGGAGCCTTGGCAAAGCCAAGCGAATTCAAGGGCTGGTCAAGCATATTTTTATCCGGGGAACTGCGGAAGCGCATTGCGACGTAATATAGGAAAATTTGCGATACTCTCAACCCCCCGCTTTACCCTTGATTAAGCGTGTTCCGACATCTTCCGCAGATATGAAAAAGGAACCGCCCATGTTTTTGAAGAAAGTCGAAGGTCTGCGTCAGGTCACGCTGCCCGATGGCAGCATCTTAAGCCGCGCCGATTTGCCCCCTGCAACCACGCGGCGCTGGGTGGCAAGCCGTAAGGCTGTGGTGGTCAAAGCGGTGCTTCACGGCATTCTGAGCGAGGCTGAAGCGCTTGAACGTTACGCCCTCTCGGAAGAAGAGTTTCAACTCTGGCGCGAAGCGGTTGAAAAACATGGCGAAAAGGGCTTGCGCGTCACCTCTTTACAAAAATATCGGCAACTTTGAGTTGTTTTTGCGTTTTTTTTCGTTCAGATAACGGTTGGTTAACCATTGATCGTCAAAGTCGTTAATGAACAAAAACTGAAGCCGGAGCGCGGACTGATGCGAATTTTATTAGTTGAAGATGATCCAACCACCTCGCGCAGCATTGAATTGATGCTGACCCATGCAAATTTAAATGTGTATTGTACTGATCTGGGCGAAGACGGCGTCGATTTGGCCAAGCTTTACGACTATGATTTGATCCTGCTTGACCTGAACCTGCCGGATATGTCGGGACATGAGGTGTTGCGGCAATTGCGTATGGCGCGAATCGAGACACCGATTTTGATTCTTTCCGGCGCTGATGACACCGAAAACAAGATCAAGGGCTTTGGCTTTGGCGCAGATGACTATATGACCAAACCCTTCCACCGCGAAGAACTGGTTGCGCGCATCCATGCAATTATTCGCCGCTCGAAAGGCCATAGCC
This sequence comes from Cypionkella sp., assembly GCF_036782355.1. Classification (NCBI taxonomy): domain Bacteria; kingdom Pseudomonadati; phylum Pseudomonadota; class Alphaproteobacteria; order Rhodobacterales; family Paracoccaceae; genus Cypionkella; species Cypionkella sp. The sequence goes on along the minus strand of NZ_DAIPZF010000019.1, from coordinate 22,658 downwards.
AATCGGTCATTCGCACGGGTCAGGTCAATGTCAATCTTGATGCCAAGACCGTCGATGTGATGGGGGCCTCGGTGCATTTGACGGGCAAAGAATATCAAATGCTCGAGCTTTTGAGCCTGCGCAAGGGCACGACGCTGACCAAGGAAATGTTCCTGAACCACCTTTACGGCGGCATGGATGAGCCAGAACTGAAGATCATCGACGTCTTCATCTGCAAGTTGCGCAAAAAGCTTGCCGAAGCAACCGGCGGGCAAAACTATATCGAAACCGTTTGGGGGCGCGGCTATGTGTTGCGCGATCCGCAGCCGGTCGCAGGGGCAACTCTTTTAGCCGCAAGCGCTTAACCGCGCGGGCGGACCTTGCCCATTTTGCGCGCGCAGCATAACTTTGGCGCAAGTCAGAGGAGGCGGCAGCGATGCAGCAAGACAAGCCGATTGCGGATCTAAGCAGCGATGAGGCGCGCGATGAATTGGCGCGCCTGTCGAAATTGATCGCAGCAGCCAATCGCGCCTATCATAGTGAAGATGCACCGCAGATCACCGATGCGGCCTTTGATGCGCTTAAAAAGCGCAATGCAGCGCTTGAAGCTGCGTTTCCAAAGCTGCGTCGCGCTGACAGTCCTGCCTTGTTGGTGGGGGCGCCTGCCTCTGAAGGTTTTACCAAAGTCAGCCATAGCTTGCCGATGCTGTCGCTGGAAAATGCTTTTGAAGACAGCGATGTGGCCGATTTTGATGAGCGTGTTCGCAAGTTTCTGGGCCACGAAAGCTCGCTTTTCTATACCGCAGAGCCCAAGATCGACGGGCTCTCGCTGTCTTTGCGCTATATGGGCGGCAAATTGGTGCATGCAGCCACCCGCGGCGATGGTGCGGTGGGTGAAAATGTCACGGAAAATGCGCTGACCATCAGCGACATTCCGAAAAAGCTAAAGAATGCGCCGCCGGTTCTGGAAGTGCGCGGCGAAGTTTATATGAGCCACGCCGATTTTGCGGCCCTGAACGCGCGCCAGATCGAGGCGGGCGATAAGCCCTTCGCAAATCCGCGCAACGCCGCTGCTGGGTCTTTGCGACAGTTGGATGCAAAAATTACCCAATCGCGGCCGCTGAAGTTCTTTGCCTATGCCTGGGGCCAGCTTTCGGAGCCTCTGGCGCGCACGCAATTCGAGGCGATCGAGCGGCTGGCGAGCCTTGGGTTTAAAACCAATCCGCTCACCTCGCTTTGCGCTGGTCCCGAGGCGATGTTAAGCCATTATCACCTGATCGAGGCGCAGCGCGCGACGCTGGGCTATGATATTGATGGCGTGGTCTACAAGGTTAACGATCTCGCCTTGCAGGCACGCTTGGGTCTGCGCTCGACCACGCCACGATGGGCGATTGCGCATAAGTTTCCGGCCGAACTGGCTTGGACGCGGCTTGATGCGATTGATATTCAGGTCGGCCGGACGGGGGCGCTGTCGCCGGTGGCGCGGCTGACGCCGGTGACCGTCGGCGGCGTGGTGGTCTCGAACGCGACGTTGCACAATGAGGATTATATCGCGGGGCGCGGCGCGAAGGGAGCTGCGATTCGCGAAGGTCGTGATATTCGCATCGGTGACTGGGTGCAGGTCTACCGCGCGGGCGATGTGATCCCGAAAATTAACGATATTGACCTTGAAAAGCGTCCGTCCTCTGCGGTGGCTTTTGTGTTTCCAAAGGTTTGCCCCGAGTGCGGCTCGGTTGCGCATCGCGAAGAAGGCGATGCGGTGCGCCGCTGCACCGGCGGGCTGATTTGCCCGGCACAAGCGGTGGAGCGGTTGAAACATTTCGTCTCGCGCGGGGCTTTTGACATCGAGGGGCTGGGGGCAAAACAGATTGAGATGTTTTTTACCGATAGTGAATTAGCGGTCAAAGCCCCCGCTGACATCTTCACACTTGAGCGGCGCGACGCAGCCAACCCGCTGAAAAAGTTGAAAAACCGAGAGGGATTTGGCGAGACTTCGGTGAAAAAGCTTTTCGCCGCGATCAACGCCAAGCGTCAGATACCACTGGACCGGCTGATTTTTGGCCTTGGTATTCGCCATGTCGGCGATGCGGCCTCGGGGCTCTTGGCGCGCCATTATGCCACCTGGGGCGCGCTGGAGGCGGCCCTGACGCAGGCGCAAGAGGGCAATTCGGCGTGGAATGAGCTGCTGGCCATCGACGGCGTCGGCAAGGTTATGGCCGAATCTTTGGTGGCCGCGCTGCAAAATGACACCGAACGCGCCGCGATTGATGCGCTGGTGGCCGAGCTTGATGTGGTGCCAGTCATTGCGATCACGCCAGTTGACAGTCCGGTGGCCGGCAAGACGCTGGTGTTCACCGGCACTTTGGAAAAGATGAGCCGCGCCGAGGCCAAGGCCCGTGCCGAGGCTTTGGGGGCCAAAGTGTCAGGCTCGGTTTCCGCCAAAACCGATCTGGTGATCGCAGGGCCGGGGGCGGGATCAAAGGCCAAAGATGCCGGGAAATTTGGCGTCGAGGTGATCGATGAGGATGGCTGGCTTGCGCTGATAGGTCAGGCATGACCCGTCCAGAGATCCTGTTTCCGCTGTTTGCGGGGCTGGATACTCTGGAAGGGGTCGGGCCTAAAACTGCGATTTCTCTCAGTGGGTTAGGTGTTGAAAAACCAAAAGACCTGCTGTTTGTGCTGCCGCATTCTGCGGTGGATCGCGCCCGCAAAGCCTCTGTCCGCGATGTGGTGCCGCCCTGTACCGTTACCGTCGAGGTCGAGGTTGGCGGCCATTTTGCGCCGCGCCAAAAGGGGCGGCCCTATCGGGTGATGGTGCGCGACGAGGCGCTGGAATTTCAGCTGGTGTTCTTCCATGCGCGTGGCGAGTATCTGCAAAAACTGCTGCCAACGGGACAGCGGCGGCTTGTTTCAGGGCGGGTCGAGCTGTTTGATGGCATTGCGCAAATGGTGCATCCTGACCATGTTTTGCGCTGCGAAGAGGCGGGCGAATTGCCGCTTTTCGAGCCGGTCTATCCTCTGGTTGCGGGGGTGACGCAAAAAATCGTCGCCAAGGGCGTGGCAAGTGCTTTGGCTCGCACCCCCGATCTGCCGGAATGGATCGACCCAAGCCTTAAGACGCGCGAGGCTTGGCCCGATTGGCTGGCCGCGATCAGGGCCGTGCATCAGCCGACTGACTCCGCCGATCTTGCCTTCACAGCCCCCGCGCGGCAGAGATTGTCCTATGACGAGCTGTTTGCGCATCAGCTGACGCTCTCGCTGGCGCGGGCATCTTTACGCCGAACGGCGGGGCAGGTCAGTGCTGGCACTGGCACGCTGCAAACTGCGGTTTTGGCCGCCTTGCCCTATCAGCCGACCGGCGCGCAGACCCGTGCGATTGCCGAGATAGCCGCCGATATGGCACTGCCTTTGCGGATGAATCGTCTGTTGCAAGGCGATGTTGGGGCAGGCAAAACCTTGGTCGCCTTTATGGCGCTGCTGATCGCGGTCGAGGCGGGCGGGCAGGGCGTTTTGATGGCGCCTACAGAAATTCTGGCGCGCCAGCATCACGAAGGCCTGGCTCCCTTGGCCGCCGCCGCCGGGGTCCGGCTTGAGATTCTGACCGGCCGCGACAAGGGGTCGGAACGCGCGGCCAAGCTTGCCGCCTTGGCCGATGGGCGCATTGGCATTTTGGTGGGCACCCATGCTGTGTTTCAAAAAGATGTATTCTTTCATGATCTTAGGCTTGCGGTGATTGACGAGCAGCACCGCTTTGGCGTCTCGCAACGGATGGAGCTGGGGGCCAAGGGCGCCAATGCCGATGTGCTGGTGATGACGGCAACGCCGATCCCGCGCAGTCTGGCTTTGGTCAGCTATGGCGATATGGATATCTCGGTGCTGGACGAAAAACCCAAAGGCCGCAAACCGATCAAGACGGCGATGATCTCGACCGCGCGGCTGGATGAGGTGGTGGCGCATCTGGCGCGCGCCGTGGCCGAGGGGCGGCAGGCCTATTGGGTCTGCCCCTTGGTCGAGGAGTCTGAGGTGCTGGATTACGCCAGCGCCGAGGCGCGCTTTGCCGGGTTGCGCGCGGCTTTGGGCGATGTCGTGGGGCTTGTGCATGGCCAGATGCCCAATGCCGAAAAAGACGCCGCGATGGCGCGATTTGTTGCTGGTGTGACCAAGGTTTTGGTCGCCACCACGGTGATCGAAGTGGGGGTCAATGTGCCCAATGCCAGCATTATGGTGATTGAGCGTGCCGAGATTTTTGGTCTGGCGCAATTGCATCAGCTGCGCGGCAGGGTCGGGCGCGGCGAGGCGGACTCGACCTGTCTGCTGCTCTATCAAGCGCCGCTGTCGGAAAGTGGCGAGCGGCGGCTCAAGGTGATCCGCGACAGCGAAGACGGCTTCAAAATCTCGGAAGAAGATATGCTGATGCGCGGCGTCGGCGATCTGATCGGCACCGCGCAATCGGGCCTGCCACGGTTTCGCGTGGCCGACATGGAGCGTCAGGCGGGACTGATGGCGGTGGCGCAAAGCGATGCGCGTCGGCTGTTGCATGACGACCCTGATCTCAGCAGCCCGCGTGGAAAGGCGGCGCGGGTTTTGCTGTGGTTGTTGGATCAAGACCGCGCGATCAAGCTGATTGCGGTGGGCTGAATCCCATTTTGTTCTCATATGTTCTCATAAAGTTCTTTACAGACTTCGAATCATATGAGAACAATAGGGCAACACAGCAAATGGAGGTCGCCATGATTACCGAGATTACCGAAATCCTGCACCGCTCGCGCAAGGCCATATTGGTTGATTCTGTCGGGGTGGTGTCCCTATTTGTTCTGCTTTTCGCCGGATTGGGAATGTCTGGCACGCTTTGAGAACTGCCTGCGGTCTTGTTGACCCGAACTGTCGCACCTGTCCCCAACGGGGTGCGGCGCGGCTTTGCCGCCGCCTCTTCGGGTAAGAACGCCCCTTTGCGCCGCCATCTGCCAAGATGTGCGGCGTTTTTTTTCTAAAGCCCGGTCAGCGCCTCGGCCGTTGCCTCAAGTGTCAGCAAGATCGAGGCGTGACGGTTCTTATAGTCGCGTGCAGGGATCAGCACTTCAAAACCGTCAAAAGGTGCGGCTGGCACCGGACCGTTGTCTTTCAGCATGGCGCGAAGCGCATCGCGGCCTGCTTCCACCTCGGCAAGGCTGCGGCCCAGAATGGCGCCCCCCACCACGGCTGCCGCGGCCTGACCTAAGGCACAGGCCTTCACATCTTGGGCAAATGCGCTGATCCGGCCATTCTCAACCCGCAGATCGACCGTCACCGTCGATCCGCACAGCGGCGAGCGTTTGCGCGCGCTGCCCATCGGCTCGGGCAAGCGGCCCAGATGCGGAATATCGGCGGCCAGTGCAAGGATACGGCCGGAGTAGAGTTTGACAAGATCGCTATCGCTCATGGCTTTTCCTTCTCTTGTGGTCAAGATAAGCCGGAGGCGAGGCAAGTCCAAGGAGAACCGGATGAAATTCGACGCAAGCACACTAAAGTATGATGCCGCCGGCCTGATCCCCTGCATTGCGCAGGATCACGCGACGGGCGAGGTGCTGATGATGGCTTGGATGAATGCCGCAAGCCTAGAGCGCACGCTGCAAAGCGGGGCCATGACCTATTGGTCGCGCTCGCGGGCGGCGTTTTGGGCCAAGGGCGAGACCTCGGGGCATGTGCAGCGCTTGGTCGAGCTGCGCTTGGACTGTGATCGCGATTGTCTTTTGGCTTTGGTCACCCAAGAGGGGCCGGCCTGCCATACCAACCGGCGCAGCTGTTTTTATACATCCGTGCAAGATGGCCAAGAGGTGGTGATTTCGCAGCCGCTATAGCCCGATCAAGCGGCGAATATCGGCAGGGCTGGCCCCCTCGGCGCGATATTTCGAGACTGCGCGGGCGTCATCGCGTTTTGCCAGCCGCTTGCCCTGATCATCGCGGATCAGGCGGTGGTGGTGATACTTGGGCGTCGGTAGCCCAAGAAGGCCTTGTAATACCACATGAATTTTGGTGGCCTCGAACAGATCTGCGCCGCGCGTGACCTCGGTTATGCCTTGGGCGGCATCATCGACGACCACGGCAAGGTGATAAGAGCTGCCAATATCGCGCCGCGCCAGCACGATATCGCCGACGGTTTCGCAAAGATTTGCCGCATCAAAGCGATGCGCACCGGCCATGATCCCGGTTTCGGTAAAGCCAATCTCGCCCAGCCGCGCCATTGCTTTTGCCATATCCAACCGGACAGCCCCCGCGCCCTGACGCCCGCGGCAGGTGCCCGGATAGATCGGCCCGTCGGGGCCGATGGCGCCCTCTTGCGGTGCAGAGAGTGCCGCAAGAATATCGCCGCGCGTGCAGTTGCAGGCATAGGTCAGGCCAAGATTTTCCAACAAAGTCAGCGCCTTGGCATAGGCCTCACGCCGCTGCGATTGTCGCATCACCGGCTCAGGCCAAGCAAGCCCCAGCCAAAGCAGATCCTCATTGATCGCGGTCTCCCAGATGGGTTTGCAGCGCGCGGTGTCGATATCTTCGATCCGCAGCAAAAACCTGTCGCCGCGCTCTGCCGCAGTCAAAGCGGCAAAGGCGTGGCCAAGGTGCAGCGGCCCGGTGGGCGAGGGCGCAAAGCGGGTTACGCGTCCAGCCATGCGGTGAACATTTCTTTGGCGCGGTCGGTATAGGCCTTGTAGCGGTCCTTGCGCCCCTTGCGACCACCGCGCGCATCAATCGGCGGGAACAGGCCAAAGTTCACATTCATCGGCTGGAAGGTTTTTGCCTCGGCCCCACCAGTGATATGGGTGATCAGTGCGCCCATCGCGGTTTCGGGCGGCGGCGGTGGCAGGGTCTTGCCCAAGATTTCCGCCGCAGCCATCCGCCCCGCCAAAAGCCCCATGGCCGAGGATTCAACATAGCCCTCGACCCCGGTGATCTGGCCCGCAAAGCGCAGATTGGGCCGCGATTTCAACCGCATCTGATCATCAAGCAGGGTGGGCGAGTTGATAAAGGTGTTGCGGTGAATGCCGCCAAGGCGGGCGAAATTCGCATCCTGAAGGCCAGGAATCATTTTGAAAACAGCGGTTTGCGCGCCGTACTTCATCTTGGTTTGAAAGCCGACGATATTGTAAAGCGTGCCCAGCTTGTTGTCGCGGCGCAGCTGCACCACGGCATAGGGTTTCATAGGGTTGTGCGGATTGGTCAGCCCCACCGGCTTCATCGGGCCAAAGCGCAGCGTCTCGCGGCCGCGCTCTGCCATCACTTCGATCGGCAAGCAGCCGTCGAAATAGCCAGCGGTCTCGCCCTCGTGAAACTCGGTCTTCTCGGCCGCCAACATCGCGTCGATAAAGGCCTCGTATTCGTCTTTCGTCATCGGGCAGTTCATATAGGCGGTCTGCTCTTCCTCAGTCTCGCCCTTATCATAGCGCGACTGCATCCAAGCCACTGACATATCAACACTTTCGGCGTAGACAATCGGCGCTATGGCATCAAAAAACGCCAAAGCCTCGGCGCCGGTGGTGGCGCGAATGCTTTCGGCCAGCGCGCCCGAGGTCAGCGGGCCAGTGGCGATGATCCAATGGCCTTCGTTTGGCAGCTCTGTCACCTCTTCAAAGCTGGAGGAAATCAGCGGATGCGCGTTCAGCCGAGCCGTCACCGCCTCGGCAAAGGGATCGCGGTCAACCGCCAAAGCCCCGCCCGCGGGCAAGCGGTGCGCCTGAGCCATCTCCATGATCAGCCCCTTGGCTGCGCGCATTTCCCAATGCAGCAGGCCGACGGCGTTTTGTTCATCATCATCCGAGCGGAAGGAATTTGAACAGACCATCTCGGCAAAATTGCCGGTGCGATGGGCAAAGGTGCCGACGCTGGGTCGCATTTCGTGGATGACCACTGGCACGCCCATTTCTGCGGCTTGCCATGCGGCCTCTGATCCGGCCATTCCGCCGCCGATGATGTGCAATTGGTTTTTCATGCAAGGGATGTAGCCCTGCGCGCGGCTTAGATCAAGGCGATGCGTTCACGTTGTGTCGGATCGGGGTAGGGCCGGAACAGGCCGGTTTCGACGCGGGCGATCATCGTATGCATGCGGTCGTAGCGTTTCTCGGCCTCGGGGTCTTCATGCGCCAAGGCCGAAAAGGTTGCATCCAGATCTGACAGGCTGACAACCGAAATTTCCAGCAAGAAATCGCTATAGGCTGAAGAGGCCAGCCCCAATTTGCGCCGCATCAGCCGCCAGTCGCGGATCAGTCCCTGCGCTTGCAGATAGCTCATCCAGCCATCAACCGCCGCCGCAAAGCCAAGCGCGCGGGCGTCGTCTTTCAGCTCGATCATACAATGGTAGATATTCATGCGGGCTCCTGCGATTTGGCACAGTTGACTACAAATATCTTGCGATTGGGTTAAGTGGTCTGGGCTATTTTTGAAAAAAGGGCGCGACGTTCATCGGCGCAAAACTTAGCGGAATCGGCACCATCAAAGCGGCCAAGGGCTTGAGCTTTCAAGAAAAAACCCGCAGCTGGCTGGCCTTGGGCCAGCCTAGCTTCACAGAGGGCTGCCCGAAAAGGCAGGCCAAGGGCGGCGTCTTCTTCCATCAGCGCTTCCAACATTGCCGTCAGTTTCGCAATCGATCCCGGCGGTGCAATCGACAGCTCGGCCGCCAAAGCGCCGTAGCTGATGGTTTGGCGTTGCGCGGCCAGCTCTGCCAGCCGCGCAATCAGCCTATTCATCTTCGCCTTGTTCCGCGACCCGCGCGACCGAGACAACCTCTTCGCCCTTACCGGTGTTGAACACCTTGACCCCACCCGCCGAACGCGAGCGGAACGAGATTTGCTCGACCGGCACGCGAATGGATTGGCCGGTCGAGGTGGCAAGCATGATCTGATCGGTCAGATCCACTGGGAAGGATGCGACCAGCGGCCCGCCGCGCATCGCGCCATCCATCGCCTTCACCCCCATGCCGCCGCGCCCGCGCACCGGATAATCGTGGCTGGAGGACAGTTTCCCAGACCCCGAGGTGGTGATGGTCAAGATCAGATCTTCGGCCGCAGACATCTCGGCATAGCGGTCTGGCGACAGCTGGCCGGTTGCGGTGCCTTCGTCTTCGTCATCAGACTCTTCCTCGACCACGCCCGCCATTAGACGGCGCTGCTTAAGATAAAGCGCGCGCTCGTCGGGATCGGCCTCGAAATGCCGAATGATCGACATCGAGACGACCTTATCTTCGGCGCCCAAGCGAATACCGCGCACGCCCGTCGAGCCACGCGATTTGAACACGCGAATGTCTTGCGTCGAAAAGCGGATCGCCCGCCCGCCTGCCGTCACCAGCATCACGTCGTCGTTTTCATCGGCAATCGCCGCGTTCACCAAGAACACGCCTTCGGGCAGGTTCATCGCGATTTTACCGTTGCGTTTGACGTTAACGAAATCAGACAGATCGTTTTGCCGCACATCGCCGTCAGAGGTGGCAAAGACGATTTGCAGGTTGTCCCATTCGGCTTCTGGTGCATCCACCGGCATCAGGGCTGCAATGCTAACCCCTTGTGCGATCGGCAGAATATTGACCATCGCCTTACCCTTGGCGGTGCGGCCCGCCAGCGGCAGGCGCCAGGTTTTCATCTTGTAAACCATGCCATCGGTGGTGAAGAACAGCAGGTTGGTATGGGTGTTGGCAACAAACAGCGTGGTGACCACGTCGTCTTCTTTCGTAGCCATCGAGGACAGGCCCTTGCCGCCGCGATTTTGGCTGCGGAATTCGGCCAGATTGGTGCGCTTGATATAGCCGCCCGAGGTGATGGTGACCACCATATCTTCGCGCTCGATCAGGTCTTCGTCGTCCATATCGCCGGCCCAATCGACGATTTCGGTGCGACGAGGCACGGCAAAAGCGGCTTTCACCTCGCGCAATTCGTCCGAGATGATCGCCATGATGCGGTCGCGCGAGCCCAAAATCGCAAGGTAATCTTTGATCTTGGCCGCAAGCTCTTGCAGCTCGTCGGTGACTTCCTTGACCCCCAAAGCCGTCAGACGTTGCAGGCGCAGATCAAGGATCGCGCGGGCCTGAATTTCCGACAGATTATAGGTGCCATCTTCATTCACTGGATGAGAAGGGTCGTCTATGAGCTTGATATAAGGGATAATTTCGCCCGCAGGCCAGCGCCGTGTCATCAGCCGTTCGCGCGCTTCGGCAGGGTCTGCCGAAGACCGAATGGTGGCCACAACCTCATCGACGTTCGACACCGCAACCGCCAAACCACACAGGATATGGCTGCGTTCGCGGGCTTTGCGCAGCTCGAACGCGGTGCGGCGTGCAACAACTTCTTCGCGGAAGGTGATGAAATGGCGCAGGAAATCGGCAAGTGTCAGCTGTTCGGGCCGCCCACCATTCAGCGCCAGCATGTTGCAGCCAAACGAGGTCTGCATCGGCGTAAAGCGGTAAAGCTGGTTCAGCACCACATCCGCCGTGGCATCGCGCTTCAGCTCGATCACCACGCGCACACCGATGCGGTCGGATTCGTCTTGCACATGCGCGATGCCTTCGATGCGCTTGTCGCGCACGGCCTCGGCGATGATCTCGATCATCCGCGATTTGTTCACCTGATAGGGCACTTCGTCGATGATGATCGCAAAGCGGTCCTTGCGAATTTCCTCGACCCGGGTTTTGGCGCGGATCACCACCGAGCCGCGGCCCTCAAGATAGGCTTTGCGCGCGCCAGAGCGGCCCAAAATCGTCGCACCGGTCGGGAAATCGGGGGCGGGGATGATCTCCATCAGCTGTTCGATGCTGATGTCGGGGTTTTCAATCATCGCAAGCGTGCCGTCGATGACCTCACCGAGGTTATGCGGCGGAATATTGGTGGCCATGCCAACAGCAATACCGCCGGCGCCATTGACCAACATATTGGGAAAGCGCGCTGGCAGAACCGTGGGTTCGCGGTCTTTGCCGTCGTAATTGTCTTGGAAATCAACGGTTTCTTTGTCGATGTCGGCCAGCAGAAAGGCGGCGGGCTTGTCCATCCGCACTTCGGTATAGCGCATCGCAGCGGCGGTATCGCCATCCATCGAGCCAAAGTTGCCTTGCCCATCCAACAGCTTCAGGCTCATCGAAAACGGCTGCGCCATCCGCACAAGCGCGTCATAAATCGCACTGTCGCCATGCGGGTGATATTTGCCCATGGTGTCGCCAACCGGGCGCGCAGATTTGCGGTAGGGTTTGTCGTGGCCGTTGCCAGATTCGTGCATCGCGAACAAAATCCGGCGGTGCACGGGCTTAAGCCCATCGCGCAGATCGGGAATGGCGCGGCTGACGATCACGCTCATCGCGTAATCCAGATAGGCGGTCTTCATCTCGGAAGAGATGTCGATCTGCGGGCCATCATGGGCCATGCGAACGGGTTTATCGTCGGTTGCGTCTGGGGTTTCCGGAGTGTCGGTCACTTGGGCCGCGCCTTCCTGTTTTAGGACTATATGTTGTTGCCTTTATCTTACACCATCGCGCATTTGGGGTGCAAGGCGGCAGGGCGGGCAGGCGGAAATTCCCACAGGATTCTGTGCTAAGCTATTGGCAAGTATAGCAATTAATATGCAGTCAGTAGCGGGGTTTTCCCTCGTTTTCAGCCGCTTTGGCAAAAGTCGTCCAAAGCGGGGTGAAAATGCCTCCGCTTGGCCTTTGCCGTGCGTGGGCAAAGGCCTGCGGCTGGCTCAGCCTGCGCGCAAAATCATCCCAAACAGATCGCGCGGATCATCGGGGTCGGCGATCATATCCAGCTGCGCAAACAGCCCGGTTTCGGCCAGTTTCGAGCGGATATAGCGCAATGCCGCGAAATCTTCGATGGCAAAGCCAACGCTGTCAAACAGCGTGATCTCGCGCGGATCAACGCGCCCCGCGGTCTGACCCGCAATCACCTGCCAAAGCTCGGTTACCGCGAAATCGGCGGGCATCTGCTGAATTTCGCCCTCGATCCTTGTTTGTTCGGGATATTCGACAAAAACCTTGGCGCGCAACAGGATGTCTTTGTGCAATTCGGTCTTGCCCGGACAATCGCCGCCAACCGCGTTCAAATGCACGCCCGCGCCAACCATATTGTCGGTCAGAATGGTGGCATATTGCTTATCGGCGGTGCAGGTGGTGATGATCTGCGCGCCCAAGATCGCCTCTTCCGGGGTTTTGCAGGCCACCACGTTTAGGCCTTGGCCTTCCAGATTGCGCGCACATTTGGCGGTGGCTTGGGCGTCGATGTCGTAAAGCCGCACCTCGGTGATGCCGCAAATCGCTTTAAATCCAAGCGCTTGGAATTCAGCCTGCGCGCCGTTGCCGATCAAGGCCATCACTGTGGCACCCTTGGGGGCCAGCCATTTGGCCGCCATCGCACTGGTGGCTGCGGTGCGCAGGGCGGTCAGAATCGTCATCTCGGACAGCAGCACCGGATAGCCCGTCGCCACATCGGCCAAAAGTCCAAAGGCGGTGACGGTTTGCAGCCCGGCTTTGGTGTTGGACGGATGTCCATTTACATATTTGAAGCCATAGCTTTCGCCGTCCGAGGTTGGCATCAACTCGATCACGCCGATCTCGGAATGGCTGGCCACGCGCGGGGTTTTGTCAAACAGCGGCCAGCGCAGAAAATCGGCCTCGATCTCGGTGGCAAGATCGGCCAGCACGCGTTCAACCCCCAGCCGCACCACCAGCCGCAGCATGTTTTCCACCGAGACAAAGGGCACATAGGCGTGATGCGAAGGGGCAATCATATCAGATCCTTAGGGTTAAAAGCTGCGGGTGGGGCGGTCAAAAACCTTGCGGCCCATCAGCGAGCCTACCAGATCGACCATCAGCTTGGCGGTGCGGCCGCGCTCGTCCAGAAACGGGTTCAACTCGACCAGATCAAGCGAGCTTACAAGCGTGGATTCGTGCAGCAATTCCATCACCAGATGCGCCTCGCGAAAGGTCGCACCGCCCGGAACCGTGGTGCCAACTGCGGGGGCGATCGAGGGATCAAGGAAATCGACATCAAGGCTGACATGCAAAAGCCCATTGGCGGCGCGCACCTCGGCCAGAAACTCGCGCAGGGGGGCGACGACGCCGCGTTCATCCAGCACCCGCATGTCGTTGATGGCAATGTCGTGGTGCAAAAGCGCTGCATGTTCCGCCGGATCAACCGAGCGGATGCCGTAAAGACAGATCTGCGGCGCGGGGATCGGCTTGGGGAAGGCCGGAAAGGCGTCAAAGCCGTCGCGCCCTGCGATATAGGCCACGGGCGTGCCGTGCAGATTGCCGCTGGTGGTGGTCATCGGGGTGTGAAAATCGGAATGCGCATCCAGCCACAACAAAAACAGCGGTCGGTTTTGCTTGGCCGCATGCGCCGCAGCCCCCGCCACCGACCCCAGCGCAAGGCTGTGATCCCCGCCCAGAATGATCGGCATTCCGCCCAGATCCAGCGCCTCTTCCACCTTGGCGGCCAGCACCTGCTGCCAGCCCAGAACCGCGCGCAGATCATGCACGGCAGGGTTGGCGCAGCTCGCCTCGGGCAGGGCGGGCAGGGCGACGTCGCCCCAATCATTCACGCCGTGGCCACAGTCGCTGATCGCGGCTGCAAGCCCTGCAACGCGGTAGGCCGTGGGCCCCATCACGCAGCCGGCGCGGCGCTGGCCTTCGTCTATCGGGGCTCCGATCAGGATGGTGTTGTGCATGGCGATCTCCTTTTGACACAGTGTCTTTCCAGCTTGCGGTAAAGACTAGCCCAATTTATAGCATTATGCGCAAGGTATTTACCATAACGGCAGGAAATTTGCGCATGTTGGATGAAATGGATCAACGCCTGATCGCCGAGCTGCGCCGCGATGGGCGCGCCTCGTTTTCGGATTTGGCTGAAAGGCTGGCGCTGTCGCGCGCCACGGTGCGCGCACGGATGGAGCGGCTTGCGGCCAAGGGCGAGATTGCGGGCTTTACCGTGCTGACCCGCAGCGATGTCGCCGACGCCCCGGTGCGCGGGTTGATGATGATCGGCATCGAAGGGCGGGGCGGCGAGAAGGTGATGGCGCGGCTGGCGGGGATTCCAGCGGTTTTGGCGGTGCATTCGACCAATGGCAAATGGGATCTGATTGCCGAGCTTGCCACCCAAACCCTGCTAGAGCTGGATGAGGTGATCCACCGCATCCGCAATCTGGAAGGCGTGGTTACCTCGGAAACCAATTTGCTGCTGTCGACCCGTAAGGCGGGGCGGAAATAGCTAGCGGCCGGTGAACATCGCACTGCGCTTTTGCAAAAAGGCGCTGACGCCTTCGTGAAAATCCTCGGTCTGCCCGCATTGGCCTTGCAGCCGGGCTTCAAGCGCCAATTGGCCGTCAAGGTCATTGTCAAACGACTGCCGCAGCGCCTGTTTCACGCCGCGGTATGCTGCCGTTGGGCCCTTGGCCAAATGCGCCGCCCGCGCTTGCCAATGGGCGGCGAAATCCAGATCCGGCACCGCCTCATAGATCATGCCCCAATCAGCGGCCTGACGCGCGGTGATCTTATCGGCAAAAAGCACCGCGCCCATTGCGCGCGCAAGCCCGATCTGGCGCGGCAACCAATAGCTGCCGCCGGCATCGGGCACCAAGCCGATGCGGGTAAAGGCCTGAATAAAGCTGGCACTTTCAGCCGCGATCACCACATCGGCGGCAAGCGCCAGATTGGCACCCGCACCCGCCGCAGCACCATTGACCGCCGCAATCGTCGGGATCGGGCAATCGGTAATGGCCTTCAGCAGCGGCACATATTCCTCGTTCAGGGTCTTTTCCAGATCAAGCTGGCCCTGCGCTGCGGCGTCTTGCAGATCTTGGCCGGAACAAAACGCACGCCCGGCGCCGGTGATCACCAAGACCCGCGCTTCTTTGGCGGCCATCTGCACGGCTTGCAGCATCTCGGCCCGCAAAGCCCGCGTCAGCGCGTTCATCACCTCGGGGCGGTGCAGGGTGATGACGGCGATGTCTTCGGCCAGATCATAGCGAATGGTGTCAAACGTCATAAGCGCCTCCCTAGAAGGCACCAGATTAACAGCGATTGCGCCCACGGCCAGACGAACCTCGCGTCACTTTTTCAGCAGATCGGCCAAGCGGGTCTTATCGGTTTCGGTCAGGGTTTCAGGCTCGGCTGCGGTGGCGCGTTTGCGGGTGGTGGCATAGGCAACACCCGCCCCCATCAGCAACATCGCAGGCCCCGCCAGCCAAAGGATCAGGCTAGAGCCTTGGGCGCGCGGCATGAACAGCACAAATTCGCCGTAGCGGTTAACGATATAATCCACCACCTCGGTGTCATCATCCCCGGCCAGCAAGCGCTGGCGCACCGCAAGCCGCAGATCGCGGCTGATCGGCGCGTTGGAATCGTCAATCGTCTCGCCCTGACAGACAGGGCAGCGCAGGTTGGCCGAGATCGCGCGTGCCCGCGCCTCTAGGGCGGGATCGGGCAGTATCTCGTCGGGCTGCACCGCAAAGGCGGGCGAGCCGATCAGCAACAGGGCCAGCAGCAGCTTGCGCATCGCTATTCCGCCGCCACGGTGACTTGTGGGGCAGGGCGCGCGCCAGCCGCCACCCGGAAGCGGCGGTCAGACAGGCTGAACATGCCGCCAATCGCCATCAACAAAGCCCCGCCCCAGATCCAATCGGCAAAGGGTTTGATATAGGTGCGCACCGCATAGCCGCCCGCATCCTGCGGATCGCCGATCACCAGATAAAGATCGCGAAACGCGCCCTGATGGATCGCAGCCTCGGTGGTGGGCATGCCCGCAACCGGATAGAAGCGTTTTTCAGGGTGCAGAAAAGCCACCTCTGCGCCGTCTTTGGTCACCAGCATATCGGCCATTGTCGAATGGTAATTCGGCCCCTCGACCTTATTGACCGCCTGCAAGGTGATCTCATAAGCGCCCAAGGGGAAGGTCTCGCCGATCTTGACCACACGAATGTCTTCCGTGGCCCAAGCGGTGATCGCAGCCACCGCAAAGATCGTCACACCCAAGCCCGAATGCGCCAGCACCTTGCCCCAATCGGCGCGCGGCAAGCGGCCCAACCGGGACAGGCGCGCGCCAAAATCGCCACGCCCGCCGCGCTGCCACAGATCCGTCAGCGCCCCCAGCACCACCCAAGCCCCCAAGCCCGCGCCAATCGGCCCCAGCGTCGAGCGGCCGGTTTGCAGCGCATAGATCAGCAGCATCACCGCCACCGCCAAAGCCAAAGCCCCGCGCAACGACCGCACCACTCGGCCAATCTCGGCGCGTTTCCACGGCAGCATCGCGCCAATCGGCAGCACAATCGCGATCAGCACCATAAAGGGCGTGAAGGCCGCGTTGAAAAACGGCACCCCAACCGAAAGCTTGCGCGCAAACAACAGCTCGGCCACCAAAGGCCAGATCGTGCCAACAAAGACCACAAAGGCCGAGACCGCCAACAGCAGGTTATTGGCGATCAGCGCCGTCTCGCGGCTGACCACCGAGAACATGCCCTTGGCCTCCAAGACATTGGCGCGAAACGCAAACAAGGTCAGCGACCCGCCCATGAACACGCCCAAGATCATCAGAATAAACACGCCGCGCGCCGGATCATTGGCAAAAGCATGCACCGAGGTGATCACGCCCGAGCGCACGATAAAGGTGCCGGTCAGCGAAAAGCCAAAGGCCAAGATCGCCAGCAAAATCGTCCAAGCCTTCAGGCTTTCGCGCTTTTCCACCACAATCGCAGAATGCAGCAGGGCGGCGGCAATCAGCCAGGGCATAAAGCTTGCGTTTTCAACCGGATCCCAGAACCAAAACCCACCCCAGCCCAGCTCGTAATAGGCCCACCACGACCCCAAAGCGATGCCAATGGTCAGGAAAATCCAAGCGGCCAGCGTCCAAGGCCGCACCCAACGCCCCCAAGCCGCATCAACCCGCCCCTCCAACAGGGCGGCCACCGCAAAGGAAAAGCTCATCGACAGACCGACATAGCCCAAATACAAAAACGGCGGGTGAAAGGCGAGGCCGGGATCTTGCAGCAAGGGGTTCAAATCCGTGCCATTCAGCGGCGGCAGTTCCAGCCGCAAAAACGGGTTCGAGGTCAGTAGCATAAAGGCCATAAAGGCCACCCCGATCGACCCCTGCACCGCCAAAACCCGCGCCTTCAGCGTCGCTGGCAAATTGCCACCAAACCAAACCGCACAGGCGCCAAAGCCCGACAGGATCAAAACCCACAGCAGCAAAGACCCTTCGTGATTGCCCCAGACGCCGGCCACCTTGTAAAGCATCGGCTTGGCGGTATGCGAATTATCCACCACCAGCTTGACCGAAAAGTCTGAAGTTACAAAGGCATAGGTCAGCGCAGCAAAAGACACAGCGATCAGCAAAAACTGGATCACCGCCGCGGGATCCGCCACCGCCATCAGCCGTGCATCCCGCCGATAAGCCCCCCAAAGTGGTAAACTCATCTGCACCAGCGCCACCATAAAGGCCAGCACCAAGGTGAAATGTCCAAGCTCTACAATCATGTCCGGCCTCCTGTTGCGCCGTTATAGGCCAGAAAAGCCCGCGCGGAAATAGCCTGCGCTGCCGTGTCGCGCAGGCGTGATCCTTAAGCGCCGCGCGACAGGGCGGCTACACCGGTGCGCGCAATCTCACGCAGGCCCAAAGGCCGCATCAAATCGGCAAAAGCATCAATCTTTTCCGGCGTGCCGGTCATCTCGAAGACAAAGCTTTCCAAGGTGCTATCAACCACATTGGCGCGGAAAATCTCGGCCAAGCGCAGCGCCTCGATGCGCGCCTCGCCCTTACCGGCCACCTTGAACAGCGCCAATTCGCGCTGCACCGCCGGCCCCTCGACCGTCAGATCATGCACCTCATGCACCGGCACCATCCGCGCCAATTGCTTCTTGATCTGCTCGATCACCTGCGGCGTACCTGTGGTCACAACCGTGATCCGGCTTTGATGGCTGGCGTGATCCACCTCGGCCACCGTCAGGCTTTCGATGTTATAGCCCCGGCCTGAAAACAACCCGATCACCCGCGCCAAAACGCCACTCTCGTTGTCCACCACCACGGCCAAAGTATGGGTCTCGATCACCGGCGCATTCGGGTCGCGCAAATCATAGGCCGAATGGCTGGTCGATCCTGTCTTGATGTTTAGCGGAGACATGCTCTGTCCCTTTCATCTGTCTGAAAATATCCCGGGGGTCCGGGGGCTGGCCCCCGGCTTGCAACGTTACACCAGCACCGCGCCGGCGGCCTTGATCACACCTTGCGTATCAGCATCGCCCAAAAGCATCTCGTTATGCGGCTTGCCCGAAGGGATCATCGGGAAGCAATTCTCATGCTTCTCGACACGGCAATCAAAGATCACCGGCCCGTCATAGCGCAGCATCTCCAGGATCGCCTCGTCCAGATCGGCGGGGTCGGTCACCAAAATGCCTTTGCAGCCAAAGGCTTCCGCCAGCTTGACAAAATCGGGCAGCGATTCCGACCAGCTTTGCGAATAGCGCTCGCCGTGCAGCAGCTCTTGCCATTGCCGCACCATGCCAAGGCGTTCGTTGTTCAAGATGAACTGTTTGACCGGCGCGCGGAACTGCATCGCGGTGCCCATCTCTTGCATGTTCATCAGCCAAGACGCCTCGCCCGCAACGTTGATCACCAGCGCATCGGGATGCGCCACCTGCACGCCAATCGAGGCAGGCAAGCCGTAGCCCATCGTCCCCAATCCGCCCGAGGTCATCCAGCGGTTTGGCCCTTCAAAGCCAAGGTATTGCGCCGCCCACATCTGGTGCTGGCCAACCTCGGTGGTGATATAGCGATCATAGCCCTTGGTCAGCGCTTCCAGCCGCTCAAGCGCATATTGCGGTTTGATCACGGCGGTCGAATTCTTGTAGCTCAGGCATTTCACCGCCCGCCACTGCGCGATTTGCGCCCACCACTTTGCCAGACCGTCCTTATTGACCTTGCTGCCGCGCGCCTTCCACAGCGCAAGCGCCTCTTCAAGCACGGTGGCAATATCGCCAATGATGCCGACATCAACCCGGATCACCTTATTGATCGACGAAGGATCGATATCGACATGCACTTTGCGCGAATTCGGGCTGAAATCGGCGATACGTCCAGTGATACGGTCATCAAAGCGCGCACCGATATTGATCATCAGATCGCAGCCATGCATCGCCAGATTGGCCTCATAAAGCCCGTGCATGCCCAGCATGCCCAGCCAAGAGCTGCCACTTGCCGGATAAGCGCCAAGCCCCATCAGCGTCGAGGTGATCGGAAAGCCGGTTGCGGCGACAAATTCGCGCAGCAAATCGCTGGCCTTGGGGCCAGAGTTGATCACGCCGCCGCCGGTGTAGAACACCGGCCGCTCGGCGGTTTCCATCATCTCGACCATCGCCGCAATCGCGTCGCTGTCGCCTTTGATCTGCGGCTGGTAATGGCTGACCTTGGCCTGTGCGGGCGCTTGATATTCGCCGGTGGCAAATTGCACATCCTTTGGGATGTCGATCAGCACAGGCCCCGGACGACCCGAGCGCGAGACATGGAAGGCTTGGTGCAGGGTTTCGGCCAGCTTGTCGGTGTCTTTCACCAGCCAATTGTGCTTGGTGCAGGGGCGGGTGATGCCAACGGTATCTGCCTCTTGGAAGGCATCGGTGCCAATCATAAAGGTCGGCACCTGGCCCGACAGCACCACGATCGGAATGCTGTCCAAAAGCGCATCGGTCAGACCGGTCACCGCATTGGTCGCACCGGGCCCCGAAGTCACCAGCGCCACGCCCACCTTGCCGGTCGAGCGGGCATAGCCCTCGGCCATATGGATCGCACCCTGTTCATGGCGCACCAGAATATGGCGGATGTCATTTTGCTGAAAAATCGCATCATAGATCGGCAGCACGGCGCCGCCGGGGTATCCAAAGACGACGTCCACACCCTGATCCTTCAGGGCTTGAACCACCATTTCCGCTCCGGTCATCTGACGTGTCATCGCATCTATCCTAATTTCGGCTATCGCCTGCTTTGGTCAATAAAAAGCCCCAGAGGGTGTCTCGGGGGCGCATGGGAAACCTAAGGGTAAACCGCTACCGGCCCATGCGCCTTTTTCTGATTAGGACACTCAGATCCATCGTCAAAACCCCCTCTAAGCTTCGAAGGTGAAACTAGGGCGCGCCAATGGGGCCGTCAACCGCAAAAGTGATAGAAATATGTCGCCCAATGCGCATTTTTTGAAGTTTAATTACGAAACGGGTCAGTTTTTGGTAATTTTCGCAAATACCCTACCGCATCTTGGCGCTTTAGGCCATCATCGCCAGATAGGCGGCATAGAGCGTAAGGAACCCAAGCCCAAGCCAGCGGGGCAGGGTGCCAAGCTTTAACGCAGCCAGCACCAAAAGCGCGGTCGCCGCCGCCATCCAGACCATATCAACCTGAGCAAAGCGTGGTTCTGCTGGGATCGGGGTGACAAGGGCCGTGGTCCCAAGGATGCCAAAGACGTTAAACACGTTCGAGCCCACCACATTGCCGACCGCTATTTCGGTCTCTTTGCGCAGGGCCGCGATAATCGAGGTGGTCAGTTCGGGCAGCGAGGTGCCAATGGCGACGATGCTTAGACCGATCACCGCCTCTGAGACGCCAAAGCTGCGCGCAATGGTGCTGGCTGAGTCTACCAAAAGCCCCGCCCCCAGCACCAATCCCACCAGACCACCCAGCGTCATCGCCCAAGCCAATGGCATCGAGGGCAGCGGCATATCGTCAATCGGCTCGACCTCGCCGCTAAAAAACGCCATTGCCAGAAAGCCGATGAGACCCATGAACAAAATCGCACCATCAAGGCGGCCAATCATTCCATCCAAAAGCATGATCCACATCAGCGCCATCGCCGCCAGCATAAAGCCGAAATCGCGGTACATCTTACGAATTGGGATCACCAAAGGCGCCATCACCGCCGAGATCCCCAAAATCAACAAGATATTGGCGATATTCGAGCCCACCACATTGCCAATCGCCAATCCCGGCTGGCCGGTCAGCGCCGCTTCAAGCGAGACCAGCAGTTCGGGTGCCGAGGTGCCAAAGCCGACAATCGTCAGGCCGATCACCATGGGCGAGATCCGGAAATGTCGGGCAATACCGCTTGCGCCTCGGACCAAACCTTCCCCGCCGGCGATCAATAACAGAAGGCCAGCTAGAAACATAACATAGGTCATAAAGGCTCCGATTGCGCGATGTAGAACAGCTTCTCATGTCGTGTCTGCGGATTTTATTGCAAGAGGCCAGGCAAGGATTTTGTAAGCGCAATTGATTTTAATCGCAAAAAAAACGGCCCTCAGAGCGAAATCGGTAAAATCTTGGTGCGACAAAAAAAATAGTTCTCAAGCCGGAATGCGTTGTTTAGGCTTGGGTCAGTTGAACGCGGCTTTGCTGATCCGGCGGGTCGTATTAAGAGGAGGTAATATGGATCGTTCTCATTTCTGACCAAAGCAAGCGTTGGAGGCGTTGCAGCCGCGGGCGCTTCGGTATTGGCAGCCCCAGCCCTTGCGCAAGCGATGCCCAAGATCACTTGGCGCGTCACCTCGTCGTTTCCAAAATCGCTCGACACTATCTATGGCGCGGCCGAGACGATGTCGAAATACATCTCGGAGTCGACCGATGGCAATCTGACCTTGCAGGTCTTTCCTGCGGGCGAACTGGTTCCGGGTCTGGAAGCCGCTGACGCCGTGGCCGCAGGTACCGTCGAGGCTTGCCACACAGCTCCCTATTATTTCTGGGGCAAAGATCCGACTTGGGCCTTGGGCTGCACCGTGCCGTTTGGCCCGAACGTGCGTCAGATGAATGCTTGGCTGTATCATGGCGGCGGCATTGATTTGCTGAATGAATTCTACCACAAGCAAAAGCTGCATTACCTGCCTTGCGGCAATACCGGCGTGCAAATGGGCGGCTGGTATCGCAAGGAAATCAACAGCCTTGCCGATATGCAGGGTCTGAAGATGCGGATCGGAGGCTTTGCCGGCAAGGTCATCGAAAAGCTGGGCGTGGTGCCACAGCAGATCGCGGGCGGCGACATCTATCCTTCGCTGGAAAAAGGCACCATCGACGCGGCAGAATGGGTTGGCCCCTATGATGACGAGAAGTTGGGCTTCTACAAAGTGGCGCCCTATTACTACTATCCCGGCTGGTGGGAAGGTGGCCCGACGCTGGCGACTATGGTCAATCTTGATAAGTGGAACGAGCTGCCGGACACCTACAAAGGCGTGATCTCAACCGCTTGCGAGGCTGCAAACGCCAATATGATGGCGAATTACGACTATAAAAACCCAGCCGCGCTGAGATCCTTGGTGGCAAATGGCGCGCAGTTGCGCCCCTTCCCACAAGATGTGCTGCAAGCCGCCTTCGCAGCGGCGCAAGAAACCTATGCCGAAGTCTCTGCCACCAATGCCGAGTTCAAGAAGATTAAGGATCATCAGGATGCCTTCCTGCGGGATGCCTATCTTTGGGCGCAGATTGCGGAATACAACTATGACACCTTCATGATGGTGCAGCAGCAGGCTGGCAAGCTTTAAGCTTTACCTTGACTGTACTGAAAAGGCCCCGAGGAAACTCGGGGCCTTTTGAGTTTGCGATCAGGGCTTTATCACCGGTGGGTTCAGCACTGGAGGCTGTATAACCGGCGCTCCCAATTGCGGCGCTCCCAATTGCGGCGCGCCAAGCTGTGGAAGACCGCCGCCCAAGCTGGGC